>NZ_JBEYUS010000108.1:0-12961 GCF_040643635.1 Saccharopolyspora sp. NPDC047091 | reverse complement strand
GATCTGCTCGCGGACGCGCAGCGGGACGGGCGCGAGGTGCTGGCGGTGCTGCGCGGCAGCGCGGTGAACCAGGACGGCGCGTCGAACGGCTTGACGGCGCCGAACGGGCCCGCCCAGCGGCGGGTGATCGAGCGGGCGCTGGCGAGCGCCGGGCTGGAACCGTCCGATGTGGACGCTGTGGAGGCGCACGGCACGGGGACGTCCCTGGGCGATCCGATCGAGGCGCAGGCGTTGCTGGAGGCGTACGGGACGGACCGGGACCGGCCGTTGTGGCTGGGTTCGCTGAAGTCGAACATCGGGCACGCGCAGGCGGCGGCCGGGGTCGGCGGCGTGATCAAGGTGGTGCAGGCGATGCGCCACGGGGTGCTGCCGCGCACGTTGCACGCGGCGGAGCCGTCGCCGCACGTGGACTGGAGTGCCGGTTCGCTGCGCCTGCTGACCGAGCAGGTGGACTGGCCGGGCGCCACCGATCGGCCGCGGCGGGCCGCGGTGTCCTCGTTCGGGGTGAGCGGCACCAACGCGCACGCGGTGCTGGAGGAGGCGCCGCCGGCCGCCGAGTCCGAAGCCGAGTCCGAGACCGAGACCGAAGCCGCGGCCGAAGCCTCGGCCGAGTCCGAAGCCGGGGCCGAGTCCGAAGCCGGGGCCGACGCCGTGGCACCGGTTCCGGGCGGCGCGGTCCCGTGGGTGCTGTCCGCCCGCACCGAGCAGGCGTTGCGCGCGCAGGCGGGCCGGCTCGCCGAGCACCTCGCGCGGCACGCCGCGGATCCGGTGGACGTGGGGCATTCGCTGTGGCGCACCCGCTCGTCGTTCGAGCACCGCGCGGTGGTGCTCGGCGCGGACGGGGAGCGGCTGGGCGCCGGAGTGCGCGCGCTCGCCGCGGACGCCCCGGACGCGTCGGTGCTGCGGGGCGTCGCGGATGTCGACGGCGGTGTCGTGTTCGCCTTCCCCGGGCAGGGTTCGGCGTGGGCCGGGATGGGCCGCGCGCTGCTGGACGAGTCGCCGGTGTTCGCGGCGCGCGTCGCCGAGTGCGAGGCGGTGTTCGCCGAGTTCGTGGACTGGTCGGTGACCGCGGTGCTGCGCGGCGCGGACGGTGCGCCGTCGCTGGAGCGGGACGAGGTGCAGCAGCCCGCGACGTTCGCGGTGATGGTGGCGCTGGCGGAGTTGTGGCGGTCCCGCGGCGTCGAACCGGATGCGGTGGTGGGTCATTCGCAGGGCGAGATCGCGGCCGCGGTGGTGGCGGGGGCGCTGTCGCTGCGGGACGGCGCGCAGCTGGTCGCGCGGCGCGGGCGGATCATCGGCGAGCGGCTGGCGGGCACCGGCGGCCTGCTGTCGGTGGCGTTGCCGCGGGAGGCGGTGCAGCGGCGGATCGAGGGCCGGGAGCTCGCGCTGGCCGCGGTGAACGGTCCCGCGTCGGTGGCGGTGTCCGGCGCGGAGGCCGAGCTGGACGCGCTGGCGGCGGAACTGGCGGCGGAGGACGTGCGGGTCCGCCGGGTCTCGATGGACTACCCATCGCATTCGGCGCACGTGGAGCCGTTGCGGGAGGAGTTGCTCGCCGCGTTCGCGGGCATCACCCCGCGGGTGCCGCAGGTGCCGTTCCGGTCCACCGTCACCGGCGAGTGGTGCACCGAGGCGGTCACCGATCCGGAGTACTGGTACCGGAACATGCGCAGCGCGGTGCTGTTCGCCCCGGCGGTGGAGGCCTTGCTGGAGCGGGGATCCCGGGTGTTCGTGGAGGTCGGTGCGCACCCGGTGCTGACCTCCGGCGTGCAGGAGCTGATCGAGCGGCGCGAGGTGCCCGCGGTGGCCGTCGGCACGCTGCGGCGCGACGACGGCGGCCTGGACCGGTTCCGGACCGCGGCTGCGGAGCTGTCCGTTCGCGGCGTCGCGGTGGACTGGTCGCGGGAGCTGGCGGGCGGCCGCGTGGTGGAGCTGCCGACGTACGCCTTCCAGCACCAGCGGTTCTGGACCGAGCCGTCGCGGGCGGGCGACCCGGCGGACGCGGAGTTCTGGGCGGCGGTGGAGCAGCAGGACGCGCGGGCGTTGACCGCGCAGGTCAACGTGGACGAGGCGGCGCTGGCCGCGGTGCTGCCCGCGCTGTCGTCGTGGCGGGAGCGGCGCCGCGCGGCGTCGGCGGCCGACGAGTGGCGCTACGAGGTGACCTGGAAGCCGGTCGGCGACCTGGACGGGGCACCGGCCGGGCGCTGGCTGCTGGTCGGCAGCGGCAGCGAGGGCTCCGACGG
Source organism: Saccharopolyspora sp. NPDC047091 (assembly GCF_040643635.1). NCBI lineage: Bacteria > Bacillati > Actinomycetota > Actinomycetes > Pseudonocardiales > Pseudonocardiaceae > Saccharopolyspora > Saccharopolyspora sp. NPDC047091. The sequence continues at coordinate 10,721 of NZ_JBEYUS010000108.1, read as the reverse complement.
AACCGGTGGCGACGGCACCGACGAGGTGGCGGACGCGCTGGCCGGGCAGGGCGTAGACGTGGTGCGGCTGGAACTCGACGAGTCCCACGTGGACAGAGCGGTGCTGGCGGCGGAGCTCGCCGGTGCGGGCGAGTTCGCGGGCGTCCTCTCCACCCTCGCCCACCACGAGGAACCCGGGGCGCGGTACCCGGACCTGCCGTTGGGGCTGGCGCTGACCGTGTCACTGGTGCAGGCCCTCGGCGACGCGGGAATCGATGCTCCGATGTGGACGGTGACCCGAGGCGCGGTGGCCGCGACCGCGGCGGACCCGGTGCCGAACCCGGTGCAGGCGCAGGTGCTGGGCGTGTCCTGGACGGCCGCGCTGGAGCACCCGCAGCGCTGGGGCGGCACCGTGGACCTGCCGGAACCGGACGAGCGGACCGCGCCCCCGCTGGCCGCGGTGCTCGCCGGTGCCTCCGGCGAGGACCAGCTGGCGATCCGGGAGGGCGCGGTGCTGGCCCGCCGCGTGGTGCGCGCCGCCGCGCCGCGCCCGGTGCGCAGCTGGGAACCGCGCGGCACCGTGCTGGTCACCGGTGGCACCGGCGCGATCGGGCCGGACCTGGCGCGCTGGCTCGCGGAGCAGGGCGCGGCGCGCATCGTGCTCACCTCGCGGCGCGGACCCGACGCCGAGGGCGTGCCGGAGCTGGTCGCGGAACTGGCCGAGCTCGGCACCGAGGTCACCGTCGAGTCCTGCGACGTGGCCGACCGGGACGCGCTCGCCGCGCTGCTGGACCGGCTCGCCGCGGCGGGCCACGAGATCCGCACCGCGGTGCACGCGGCCGTCACCATCGAACTGGGCGCGCTCGACGGGCTCGACCTGGAGTCGGTGCAGCGGGTGGTGCGCGCCAAGGTCTCCGGAGCGCGGCACCTCGACGAGCTGCTGGGCGCCGACCTCGACGCGTTCGTGCTGTACTCCTCGATCGCCGGGATGTGGGGCAGCGGGGCGCACGCCGCCTACGCGGCCGGGAACGCGTACCTGGCGGCGCTGGCGCAGCAGCGGCGCGCCCGCGGGCTGCCCGCCACCTCGCTGCACTGGGGCAAGTGGCCGGACTCCCCGGAGCTGGCCGCCGCCGACCGGCACGGGGCGCGCCGCAGCGGGCTGCGCATCCTCGAACCCGCCACCGCGTTCACCGCGCTGCGCCGCGCCCTGGACGAGGACGCCGGAGTGCTGGCGCTGACCGACGTGGACTGGGCCGAGTACCACCAGGTGTTCACCGCGGCCCGCCCCAGCACGCTGTTCGACGACATCCCCGAGGTGCGGGACCGCGCCGACGCCCCCGCGGCGACCGGCGGGTTCGCCGACCGGCTGCGCGGGTTGCCCGCGGCCGAGCGGGCCGCGGAACTGCTGGACCTGGTGCGCGCCGAGGCGAGCGCCGCGCTCGGCGGCTCGGGCGGCCTCGCCGACCGGCGCGCGTTCCGCGAGGTCGGCTTCGACTCGGTGACCACCGTGGAGCTGCGGAACCGGCTGGTGCGCGCCACCGGACTCGCACTGCCGACCACCGTCGTGTTCGACCACCCGTCGCCCGCCGCGCTCGCCGAGCACCTCGCCACCCGATTCGACGGTGGAGCCCGGACCCGCACCGAGGTGCGCGGGTCGGCGGACGAACCGATCGCGATCATCGGCACCGGTTGCCGGCTCCCCGGCGGTGTCACCGGCCCCGACGAGCTGTGGCGCCTGGTGCGCGACGGCGTCGACGCGATCGGGCAGGCGCCGCAGGACCGGGGCTGGGACCTCGCCGAGCGCTACGACCCCGACCCGCAGCGGGCCGGGCGCACCTACTCGCTGCTCGGCGGATTCCTGCACGATCCGGCGGGGTTCGACGCCGAGTTCTTCGGCATCTCCCCGCGCGAGGCGCAGGCGATGGACCCGCAGCAGCGGCTGCTGCTGGAAACCGGCTGGGAGGCGCTGGAACGCGCCGGGATCGACCCGGAGTCGCTGCGCGGCACGGCCACCGGCACCTTCGTCGGCGCCACCCACCAGGGCTACAGCGCGAGCACCTTCGGCATCGACGACGGCACCGAAGGCCAGTACATCACCGGCGCCGCCGCGAGCGTGCTCTCCGGGCGGCTCGCCTACCTGCTCGGCTTGGAGGGCCCGGCGCTGACCGTGGACACCGCGTGCTCGGCGTCGCTGGTGGCGCTGCACCTGGCGTGCCGCTCGCTGCGCTCCGGGGAGAGCTCGCTGGCGCTGGCCGCCGGGTCGACCGTGATGGCCGGTCCGCAGGACTTCCTCGGGTTCAGCAGGTTGGGCGCGCTGGCCGCGGACGGGCGCTGCAAGGCGTTCGCGGCGGGCGCCGACGGGATGAGCCTCGCCGAAGGCGTCGGCGTGCTCGTGCTGGAACGGTTGTCCGACGCGCGCCGCAACGGGCACCCGGTGCTGGCGGTGGTGCGCGGTTCCGCGACGAACCAGGACGGCGCCTCCAACGGGCTGACCGCCCCGAACGGGCCCGCGCAGCAGCGCGTGATCCGCGCCGCGCTCGCCGACGCGGGGCTCGAACCGTCCGAAGTGGACGCGGTCGAGGCGCACGGTACCGGCACCGCCCTGGGCGATCCGATCGAGGCGCAGGCCGTGCTCGCCACCTACGGCGCGGACGAGCGGGAATCGCCGCTGTGGCTGGGATCGCTGAAGACGAACATCGGGCACTCGCAGGCCACCGCGGGCATCGCGGGCGTGCTCAAGGTGGTGGAGGCGATGCGGCACGGCGTGCTGCCGCGCACCCTGCACGCCGCCGAACCGACCGAGCACGTCGACTGGTCCGCGGGCCGGGTGCGGCTGCTCACCGACGAGGTCGAGTGGAATCCGGGACGGCCGCGGCGGGCCGGCGTGTCCGCGTTCGGCATCAGCGGCACCAACGCGCACGTCGTCCTGGAGCAGGCCCCGGACGAACCCGCCGCCGAACGGGACGAACCCGGTGGCAGGGACGGGATCGTGCCGTGGGTGCTGTCGGCGAAGTCCGAGCCCGCGCTGCGCGAGCAGGCCACCCGGCTCGCCGCGATCGCGCCCGGCACCGTCCCGGCGGAACTCGCCTGGTCGCTGCTGACGACCCGCGCCCGGTTTGAGCACCGCGCGGTCGTGCTCGGCGCGGACACCGCCGAACTCACCGCGGGGCTGGACGCGATCGCCACCGGTGGCGCCGGGGACGCGGTGCGCGGCAGCGACGTCGGCGGACCCGGCCCGGTGTTCGTCTACCCGGGGCAGGGGTCGCAGTGGCGCGGCATGGGCCGCGAGCTGCTCGCCACCTCCGCGGTGTTCGCGGCCGCCGTCGACGAGTGCGCGCGAGCGCTGGCACCGCACGTGGACTGGTCGCTGCGCGAAGTGCTCGACGGCACCGCCGAACCGGAGCTGGCCGAGCGGGTCGACGTGGTGCAGCCCGCGCTGTTCGCCACGATGATCGCGCTCACCGAGCTGTGGCGGTCCCACGGCTGCACGCCGTCCGCGGTGATCGGGCACTCCCAGGGCGAGATCGCCGCGGCCTGCGCGGCGGGCGCGCTGTCCCTGCCGGACGCGGCGCGGGTCGTGGCGCTGCGCAGCAAGGCGCTGCTGGCGCTGGCCGGGCAGGGCGGCATGGTGTCGCTCGCCGTGTCCGCGGAACGCGCCACCGAGCTGCTCGAACCGTGGGCGGAGCGGGTGTCGCTGGCCGTGGTGAACGGGCCGTCCTCGGTGGTGGTGTCCGGCGAACCCGACGCGCTGGAGGAGCTGCTCGCCGAGTGCGGGCGCCGCGAGGTCCGCGCCCGGAAGGTCAACGTGGACTACGCCTCGCACGGCCCGCACGTCGAGCAGGTGCGCGCGGAGCTGGCCGAGGTGCTGGCCCCGATCACCCCGCGCCCGGCGACGATCCCGTTCTACTCGACCGTCACCGGGCAGCGGCTGGACACCACCGACCTGGACGCCGACTACTGGTTCGCGAACCTGCGCCGCACCGTGCGGATGGCCGAGGCGACGCGCGCGCTGCTGGCCGACGGCCGCCGCGCGTTCGTCGAGATCAGCCCGCACCCGGTGCTGGCCGCGGCCGTCGAGGAGACGATCGAGGACGCCTGCCCGGACCCGGCGGTGGTCCTCGGCACGCTGCGCCGCGACGACGGCGGGCCGCGCCGGTTCCTGCGCTCGCTGGCGGAGGCGCACGTGCACGGCGTGGACGTGGACTGGACGGGCGTGCTCACCGGCGCGCCCGCGCGGCCCGTGCCGCTGCCGACCTACCCGTTCCAGCACCGCCCGTACTGGTGGTCCCGGCGCCCGGAACGCGGCGGTGCGCCCGATTCGGCGTTCTGGGAGCTCGTCGACCGCGGCGACCCGGACGCGCTGTCCGCGGAGCTCGGCGTGGACGGCGCCGCGGTGCTGCCCGCGCTGGCCGGTTGGCGGGAGCGGTCCCGGCACCGCGCCGAGGTGGAGCGGCTGCGCTACCGGATCGGCTGGACCCGGCTGCCCGCGGCGGACCCCGCGGGTCCCCGGCTGGTGGTGGTGCCGGAGGTGGCGGACGAGTGGACCTCGACCGTGCTCGACTCGCTCGGACCGGACGTCGAGGTGCTCCGCACCGGCGCGGCCGAACGCGGCGAGCTCGCCGCCGAACTGCGCGCGGCCACCGCGGGCCGCGAGTTCCGCTCGGTGCTGTCCCTGCTGGTCGCGGCCGCGGACGACCCGGTGGGCACCGCGCTGCTGCAGGTGCAGGCGTTCGCCGATGCCGGACCGGACGCTCCGCTGTGGTGCGCGACGAGGGCCGCGGTATCCGTGACCGGCGAGGACGTGCGCCCCGAGCAGACCGCAGCCTGGGGCCTGGGCCGGGTGGCCGCGCTGGAGCTCCCGGACCGGTGGGGCGGTCTGCTCGACCTGCCCGCGGAACTCGACGCGGCCACCGCGCGGCTGCTGCCCACCGCGGCGGCCGGGACCGAGGACCAGGTGGCGCTGCGCGACGGCGCCGCGCACGGCCGCCGGTTGCTGCGCCCCGCGCCCGCCACCGGCGGCGGGTTCCGCACCGCCGGAACCGCGCTGATCACCGGTGGCACCGGTGGCGTCGGCGCCCGCGTCGCGAAGTGGGCCGTGGAGCGCGGTGCCGAGCACGTGGTGCTCGCCGGTCGCCGCGGCCCCGACGCGCCCGGCGCGGACCGGCTCGCCGCCGAACTGCGGGAGCTGGGCGCGCGGGTCACCATCGCCGCCTGCGACGTCGCCGACCGGGACGCGCTGGGGAAGCTGCTGGCCGAGGTCGGCGAGCTCGGCTCGGTGTTCCACGCCGCCGGGATCGCCGACGGCGACGCGCCGGTGCTCGAACTCACCGGGGCGCGGCTCACCGAACTGCTGCGCGCCAAGCGGGACGCGGCGCGGCACCTGCACGAGCTCACCGCCGGGCACCCGCTGGACGCGTTCGTGCTGTTCTCCTCCGGTGCCGCGGCCTGGGGCAGCGGTGGGCAACCGGGGTATGCGGCGGCGAACGCCTTCCTCGACGGCCTGGCCGAGCACCGCCGCGCGCACGGGCTGCCCGCCACCGCGGTGGCCTGGGGCACCTGGGGCGAGGCGGGCATGGCGGCCGACGAGGCGGTGGGCGACCGGCTGCGCCGCCAAGGCGTGCCCGCGATGAGCTCGGACGCCGCCCTCGGCGGACTCGACCAGTCCATCGTGGACGGTGCCGCGACGGCGGTGATCTCCGCGCTGGACTGGGAGAAGTTCGCCCCCGGCTTCACCGCCGCCCGCCCCAGCCCGCTGCTGGCGGAGCTCCCCGAAGCCCGCGCGGTGCTCGACGCCGAACCCGAGGCCGCCGACTCCGGGGGGCTGCGGGACCGGCTGCACGGCCTGCCCGCCGCCGAACGCGCCAAGGCGCTGCTGGAGGTGGTGCGCGGGGAGGCCGCCGCCACCCTCGGCCACGACGGGGCGTCCGACGTGCCCGCGTCCCGCGCGTTCAAGGACGTCGGCTTCGACTCGGTGACCGCGGTGGAGCTGCGCAACCGGCTGCGCACCGCCACCGGGCTGCCGCTGCCCGCGGCGCTGGTGTTCGACCACCCGACCCCGTCGGCGCTGGCCGCGCACCTGGCCGCCGAGCTGTTCGGCGACGCCGCGGACCGGCCGGACGATCCGGACGACCGCATCCGCGAGGTCCTCAGCACCATCCCGCTCGGCAGGCTGCGCCAGGCGGGCCTGCTGGACATGGTGCTGCGGCTGGCCGAGGACGACCCGGAGCCCGCCGCGGCCGAACCCGCCGCGGCCGCGGACTCCATCGACGACATGGACGCCGAGAGCCTGCTGCGGCTGGCGACCGGCACCAGCGAGTGAACGGGGAGACCGGGATGACCGACTCCAACGCCCAGTACGTCGAAGCGCTGCGCTCCTCGCTGAAGGAGATCGAGCGGCTGCGCGAGCAGAACCAGCGGCTGGTGTCCGCGGCGGCCGAGCCGATCGCCGTCGTCGGCATCGGCTGCCGGTTCCCCGGCGGCGTCGGCACCCCCGAGCAGCTGTGGGACCTCGTCGCGGCCGAACGCGACGCGATCGGGCCGTTCCCCGCCGACCGCGGCTGGGACCTGGAGCGGCTGCGCGGTGGCGGACCCGGTTCCAGCCTCGCGCTCGAAGGCGGCTTCCTCGACGGCATGGCCGAGTTCGACGCCGAGTTCTTCGGCATCTCCCCGCGCGAGGCCGTCGCGATGGACCCGCAGCAGCGGCTGCTGCTGGAGACCGCGTGGGAGGCGCTGGAGCGCGCCGGGATCGACCCGTCGGTGCTGCGCGGCTCGGCGACGGGCGTGTTCACCGGCACCACCGGCCAGGACTACGGCAAGGTCCTGGAGGCCTCCGACGAGGACGTGGAGGTGTACTCCACGACCGGGCACGCGGCGTGCGTGCTGTCCGGGCGGCTGTCCTACCTGCTGGGCCTGGAGGGCCCGGCGATCACGGTGGACACCGGCTGCTCGTCCTCGCTGGTGGCGCTGCACCAGGCGGTGCAGGCGCTGCGCGCGGGGGAGTGCTCGCTGGCGCTGACCGGCGGCGCCTCGGTGATGGCGACCCCGGGACCGTTCACCTCGTTCACCGCGCAGCACGGCCTGGCCGCCGACGGCCGGTGCAAGCCGTTCGCGGCGGGCGCGGACGGCACCGGCTGGGGCGAAGGCTCCGGCGTGCTGGTGCTGGAGCGGTTGTCCGACGCCCGGCGGCACGGCCGCGAGGTGCTGGCGGTGGTGCGCGGCAGCGCCGTCAACCAGGACGGCGGCTCGAACGGGCTGACCGCGCCGAACGGGCCCGCGCAGCAGCGCGTCATCCGCGCGGCGCTGGAGAACGCGCGGCTCGCACCGTCCGATGTGGACGTGGTGGAGGCGCACGGCACCGGCACCTCGCTGGGCGATCCGATCGAGGCGCAGGCGCTGCTGGCGACCTACGGGCAGGGCCGGGACGAACCGCTGTGGCTGGGCTCGGTGAAGTCGAACATCGGCCACACCCAGGCCGCCGCGGGCGTCGCCGGAGTGATCAAGATGGTGCTCGCGATGCGGCACGGGGTGCTGCCGCGCAGCCTGCACGCCGATGCGCCGTCCGAGGACGTGGACTGGTCCGCGGGCGAGGTCCGGCTGCTCACCGAACGCCGGGACTGGCCGGAGCAGGACCGGGTGCGGCGCGCGGGCGTGTCGTCCTTCGGCATCAGCGGCACCAACGCGCACGTCGTCGTCGAGCAGGCACCGCCGGTCGAGGTCGCCCCGCGCGAGCGGCAGGTGGTGCCCGGCGCGGTGGCGCTGCCGGTGTCCGCCCGCGATCCGGAGGCGCTGGCCGCGCAGCTGGACCGGCTCGACGCGCACCTCGCCGCGCACCCCGACCTGGAACCGCTGGACGTGGCGTGGACCCTCGCCGCGGCGCGGTCCGCGTTCGAGCACTGCGCGGTGCGGATCGCCGGACCCGACGGCACCGCCGTCGTCGCGGACGGCGCAGCGGCACCGGAGTGCCCGTCCGCGTTCCTGTTCGCCGGGCAGGGTTCGCAGCGGCTCGGGATGGGCCGCGAGCTGCACGCCCGGTTCCCGGTGTTCGCGGCGGCGTTCGACGAGGTCCTCGCCGAGCTCGACCCGCACCTGCCGCGTCCGCTGCGCGAGGTGATGTGGGGCGAGGACGCGGACGTGCTGCAGCGCACCGAGTTCGCGCAGCCCGCGCTGTTCGCCGTCGAGGTCGCGCTGTTCCGGCTGCTGGCGAGCCACGGCGTGCACCCGGACCACCTGGTGGGCCACTCGATCGGCGAGATCGCCGCCGCGCACGTCGCCGGCGTGCTCTCGCTCGCCGATGCCGCGACCCTCGTCGCCGCGCGCGGCCGGGTGCTGCAGGCGCTGCCCGCCGGGGGCGGGATGCTCGCGGTGCAGGCCACCGAGGACGAGATCGTGGCCGTGTTGGCCGAACACGCGGGCATGGCCGAGCAGGTGGGCATCGCCGCGATCAACGGGCCCGACTCGCTGGTGCTCTCCGGCGACGCCGCGCGGCTGGACGAGCTCGCCGAGCGCTGGGCGCGGGACGGGCGCCGGACGACGCGGCTGCCGGTCAGCCACGCGTTCCACTCGCCGCTGATGGAACCGGCGCTCGCGGAGTTCCGGGCCGTGGTGGCCGGGCTGAACTTCGGCACCCCGCGGCTGCCGATCGCCTCCACCCGCACCGGTACTGCCGACGCCGACTTCGGGGACGTCGAGCACTGGGTGCGGCACGTGCGCGAACCGGTCCGGTTCGCCGACGCCGTCCGCGTGCTGGGCGAGCGCGGCGTGCGGGCCTGCCTGGAACTGGGCCCGGACGGCACGCTGTCCGCGCTGGCCGCCCGGCTGCTGCCGGACGCGGTGGCGGTGCCGCTGCTGCGCGCCGACCGCGACGAGGAACGCACCGCGCTGACCGCGCTGGCCCGCGCGCACGTGGCCGGCGTGCCGGTGGACTGGGCGGCGGTGCTGGACGGCACCGGGGCCCGCCGGGTGGACCTGCCGACCTACCCGTTCCAGCGCCGCCGCTTCTGGCCCACGACCTCCCGGACCCGCGGTGGTGACGCGCCCGCCGCGGGTCCGGGATCCCACCCGCTGCTGGGCTCCAGGGTGGAGCTCGCCGGTGGTGACGAGGTGCTGTTCGACTCGGTGCTGTCGGTGGCGGCGCAGCCGTGGCTGGCCGGGCACGTCGTCGGCGGCCGGATCCTGCTGCCGGGCACCGCGTTCCTGGAGCTGGCGCTGCGCGCGGCGGACGAGACCGGGTGCGCGGGAGTGGCCGAGCTGGCGCTGGCGGCGCCGCTGGTGCTGCCCGCCGACGGCGGGGTCCGGGTGCAGGTGCGGGTGGCCGCCCCGGACGCGGACGGCCGCCGCCCCGCGGACGTGTTCGCCCGCGCCGATGAGGACTCCCCGTGGACCCGGCACGCCACCGGAGTGCTCGGCGCGGCCGCGGACACCGGGGTGCCGCTGACCGAGTGGCCGCCCGCGGCGGAACCGGTGGCCCTGGACGGGGCGTACGAGCGGCTCGCGGAGCTCGGCTTCGACTACGGTCCCGCGTTCCGCGGGCTGCACCGGGTGTGGCGCGGTGACGGCGAGGTGTTCGCCGAGGTCGCACTACCGTCCGATGTGGACACCGACGAGTTCGGCCTGCACCCGGCGCTGCTGGACGCGGTGCAGCAGGCGGCCGCGTTCGCCGATCTCGGGCCGATCAGCAGGGGCGGGCTGCCGTTCGCCTGGGAAGGCGGGGCGCTGCACGCCACCGGGGCGTCCGCGGTGCGCGCCCGGCTCGCCCGCGCGGGCGAGGACGCCGTGTCGGTGGTCGTCGCGGACGCGCAGGGCGCACCCGTCGCCACCGTCGATTCCCTGCTGGCGCGGGAGGTTCCCGCCGCGGGCGTCGGTGCCGCCGCCACCGCGCGCGAAGCGCTGTTCCGGCTCGACCACGAGCCGATCCAGGTCGAGGAGCGGCCGGAGCGGGTGACCGCGCTGGCACCGATCGGCGCCGCGTGGGACCTGGCGGGCCTGCTCGGCGCGCCGGAGGCCGCCGACCTCGCCGCGCTCGCCGACGAGCCGGGGCCGGTCGTGGTCCCGGTGCGCGGCGGACCGGACCTGGCGGCGTCCGCGCACGAGCTCACCGCGGCCGCGCTGGCGCTGGTCCAGGACTGGCTCGGCCGGTTCGCGGACGCCCGGCTGCTGTTCGCCACCGCCGATGCCGCGACCGACCCGGCGGCGGCCGCGGTGCACGGCCTGGTCCGCGTCGCGGCGTCGGAGCACCCGGGCCGGTTCGGCCTGCTCGTGCTCGACGATCCGGAGCCGGACGCGCTGGCCGCCGCGATCGCGACCGCGGAACCGGACGTGCTGGTGCGCGGTGACCGGGTGCTCGCGGCCCGGCTGGCCCGCGCCGACGTGCCCGCCGAACCGGCCACCTGGGACCCGGACGGCACCGTGCTCATCACCGGCGGCACCGGTGGCATCGGCGCTGAGCTGGCCCGACACCTGGTGCGGGAGCGCGGCGTGCGGCACCTGCTGCTGCTGAGCCGCCGTGGGCTCGACGCCGCGGGCGCCCCGGAACTGGCCGCCGACCTGCGCGAACTCGGCGCCGAGGTCGAGGTGGCGGCCTGCGACGCGGCCGATCGCGCGGCGCTGGCCGAGGTGCTGGCCGGGATTCCCGAACCGCACCCGCTGCGGGCCGTGGTGCACGCCGCGGGCGTCGTCGACGACGGCGTGGTGGACGCGCTCGACGCGGAGCGGCTGGCGGCGGTGCTGCGGCCGAAGGTGGACGC
>NZ_JBEYUS010000107.1:0-13127 GCF_040643635.1 Saccharopolyspora sp. NPDC047091 | reverse complement strand
GGCAGGTAGCTACCCGCCAGCCACAGCACCAGGAACGGCGTCACGATCGGCGCGACCAGAGTGGACACGCTGCTCATCGCCACCGACAGCGCCGTATCCCCCTTCGCCAGGAACACCATCACGTTCGACGAAGTACCGCTCGGCGCACAACCGACCAGGATCACCCCGACCGCCAGCTCCGGGCTCAGCGGCAGCACCACCGTCAACAGCCAGGCGAGCAACGGCATGATCACGAAGTGCGCGACCACCCCGATCGCGAACGCCACCGGACGACGCGCCACATAAGCGAAATCCCGCGGTTCGAGCGTCATACCCATCCCGAGCATGATCACCGCCAGCAACCACGGCACCACCGAGGTCCACCCCGCGAACAAGCTCGGGAAGACCAGCGCGACCGCACCGGCCACCAGCACGATCAACGGGAACCAACGACCGACCAGCTGGCTGAATGCGCTCACGCGCGAACCCATCGTTCCTCCACCCCGGGCGACCCCGGCCGCTCCTCCGATGCCACGGTCGATGCCGCGTGGCGAGGCGAAGCTACCCCACGTCGGTCACCGATCTCCAAACCGCGGGATCGGCGCGGCACCCGCGGCACGGGGCGTGCACCACCCGGTGCGCAGCGTGTCCGGAGAGCCGACGTGGCGGGAGGTCAGCTCCCCGGCGCGGCGTCGCGGGTCGGGGCCGGCGACCGTGGCGGGTTCGCGGGGGGCAGGGTGATGACCTGGCCCGCGTAGGACAGGCCCGCGCCGAAGCCGAACAGCAGGACGGGCCCGCCGGCGCCGAACTCGCCGTGCGCGCGCATCCGGGACAGCGCCACCGGGATGGTCGCGGCGATGGTGTTGCCGGCGTCGATCACGTCCGTGGCGGTGCGGATCTCGTCCAGGCCGAGCTTGCGCACGAACGAGTCGACGATCCGCAGGTTGGCCTGGTGCGGGACGAACCCGACGAGGTCGCCCAGTTCGAGACCGGCGCGGGCGCAGACCTCGCGGACCAGGTCGTCGAGCCCGGTGGCCCAGCGGAACACCGAGCGGCCCTCCTGACGCAGCACCCGCTGCTGCGGGTCGATCGAGATCAGCTCGCCCTGCTCACCGATGCTGCCCCACAGCACCGGCCCGACGGCGGGCCGGTCGTGCGGGAGCACCACCACCGCGCCCGCCCCGTCGCCGAACAGGATGCCGGTGTTCCAGTCGTCCCAGTCGAGCCAGGCCGTCGCCTTGTCCGCCCCGACGACCAGGGCGCCGCGGCTGGTGCCCGCGCGGATCAGCGCGTCGGCGATGGCCAGCGCGTAGCAGAACCCCGAGCAGGCGGTGTTCACGTCGAACGCGGCCGGGTGGCCGAGGCCGGCGCGCGCCGCGACCTGACCGGCGACGTTCGGGATGGCGGATTCGGCGGTCGAGGTCGCCACGATCACCGCGTCGATCCCGGCCCGGCCCTCGGCGTAGCGGGCGTCGGCGGCCAAAGCATCCAGCGCCGCCCGCGCGGCCGCGGTGGCCAGGTCCGCCACGGTCTCGTCCTCCGCCGCCATCCGGCGCTCGCGGATGCCGGTCCGGGACACGATCCACTGCTCGTCGACGCCGATCCGGTCGGCCACCTCGCCGGTCGTGACGACGGTCGCCGGTAGGTGATGCCCCAGCGCGACGACCTGGGACCCTGCGCTGCCACCGGGCATCTCCACGCTCCCCCTTCCCCGCGGTTCCCGTCCGGGCACCGACCTCGACGAACACATCGTTCCCGCTCGCCCGGCCCGCGCCCGCTCACACGAGGAACCGAACCGCATCGTGGTCGGCGGCCTGGGTCAGGAACCGGCTGACCTTCGCGCAGCAGGTCGCGGTGTCCGCCGCCGACAACGGGGTGCCGAGCACCGCGATCAGCGAACTCGCCACGCCGCACCAGACCTACCGCCGGTAGTCCTCCCAGCAGCGTTCCCACGGGTGGTCCACGTGGTGGGCGTCGGGGTAAGCGCCGGCCGGCACGCGTTCTCCGCCGCGGCGGACCTCGGTGGGCATCCGGCCGAGGAGGTAGGCGACGTCGATCAAACGGGGAGGCCCGGGCGGCCAGCGGCCAGTCGACGGTCAGCACTTCCCGCTGCCCGTCGGCGAGCGTCCGGAACAGCAGGTCGCTCCCGTGGAAGTCCGCGTGGGCGAGCGCGACCGGACCGGCGCAGTCCTCGGCCCACGCCCCGAAACCGGCCGCGCAGAACCGTTCGCCCAGCGCGGGCAGGTCCGGGTCGAAGACCGCGATCCGGCACCGGTCGGAGCGGACGCGTTCGGCCGCAGGCCACGTATCGGGCGAACGGCGGCCGGACTCGGAGACGACGGACTTCGCGGGTCCGCCGCGCGCGGACCGACGACATGCGCGATTCGGCGTTCGACGGCATCGGATTTCCGGGACGAACCCGGCCGAGGGGCGTCGGCGTTCGCGTATCGTCCATAGTGGATTTCCGCGTGCCGCGGGATGCGCGCGTGCGCGGTGGACTCGGAAAGGATCGACATGTTCCACCTCGACCACCTCTGCCTCGGCGTTCGCGATCGGGACGCGGCCGTCCGCCGGATCGAGGAGGAGACGGGGCTGGCCCACTACGACGGTGGCGCGTTCGCCGGCGGCCTCGTGAACACGATCTTCCCGCTGGGCGGCGACGTCTACCTGGAGGTCGAGGCGGTGACGACGCCCGCGTCCGAGCAGGACCCGGCGGTCGCCTGGTTCGACCGGGCCGTCGCGGACGGGGACCGGTGGATGTTCTGGTGCCTGCGCGCCGACACCCTCGACGAGATGGAGCAGGTCGCCCGGCGGTTCGGCGGCGAGGTGGCGCGGCGTCCGGGGCGGGTCCAGCCCGACGGCACCCAGCGCATCATCACCACCGCCCCCGGTCCGGGCCGCGCGTTCGACACGTGCTGGCGCCGAGGGCTGCCGAACTGGTTCTACCGGGAGGACCCGGGCACCAACCCGGATCGCGGGACGACGGAGCGCGGTGATCGCGGGGTGGCCGTCACCCGGCTGGAGGTCGGCGGCGATGCCGCAGAACTGCGGGAGCACCTCGGCGCCCACACCTTCGACCGGCTGCCGCTGGTGGTCGTGCCCGGCCGCCCGGGCGTGCGCTCGGTGTCGGTGCGCACCGAATCCGGGCGCGAGGTGACGCTGCGCGGGGAGCCCGCCGAGCTGTAGCCGCCCGGGACGGCGACCGGCTCCGCGCAGGCCGGGTCGCGGCGGGGTCTGCCGCGACCGGCTCCGGCGCAGGCCGGCCGCGGCGGGTTTGCCCGCCCGGCCGGGCTGGGCACCCGAACGGGGAGACCAGGCCTCGGCGACAGCTGAACCGCCGAGCCGGGACGAGGACGCTCCGGCCCGTCACCGCGAGGAGGGACGTGCGGCGTCCGCGGCCCGCGAACGATGTCGGCGCGCCTGGTGCTCCACCGATATCCGCGCGGGGGAAAGAGAACCGCCATGGCACACTCGTACGATTCGCACGACGTGGAACGGCAGACCGACCCGCGGCAGGCGCGGCGGCAGCCCGGCTCCACCCGGACCGGCGGCCCGGAGCACGAGGCGCAGCACACCGGCTCCAGCCAGCTCGATCCGCGGCAGACCGAAACCGGGCGGCAACCGGACGAGGGCACCTCGTGGACGACGGGCACCCCCACCGACATGCCGCGCGCCAAGACGAGCCCGCTGGCCGTGTCCGGCCTGGTGCTCGGCCTGCTCGCCCTGCTCTGCGGGCTGAGCGGGGTGCTGGCGCCGCTGGCGATCGTGTTCGGGATCGTCGGCATCGTGCTCGGCATCATGGGGCGCAAGGACGGGATGCAGCGCCACCGCACCGGCAAGAGCGTGGCCACCGCGGGCCTGATCATGAGCATCATCGGGCTGGTCCTGGGCGTGCTGGCCGGGATCGCGTTCATCGTGGGCGCCATGAACCCGGACCTGTTCATCCCGGCCCAGCAGCAGTTCGGCGACATGATGACCCGGGTGCCGAGCTGATCCGCGGCCGCTCGCGGGCCGACCGGGCGGCCGGGCAGAATCCCGCGGGTGGCTGAGCTGACGTTGTCCGTGCTGGACACCTCGCCGATCGTGGCCGGGTCTTCGGCCGCGGAGGCGTTGCACCGGACGCTGGACCTGGCGGGGCTGGCCGATCGGCTCGGCTACCACCGGTACTGGGTTCCCGAGCACCACGGGATGCGCGGCGTCGCCTGCGCCGAACCCGCGGTGCTGGCGGGCGCCATCGCGGCCGGTACGTCGCGGTTGCGGGTCGGGGCGGGCGGGGTGTCGTTGCCGAACCACCCGCCGCTGCTGGTCGCCGAGCGGTGGGGCATGCTCGCCGCCCTGCACCCGGACCGGATCGACCTCGGGATCGGCCGGGCGCCCGGTGGCGCGCCGTCGATGGCCGCGGCGTTGCGGCGACCGCCGGAGGCGACGACGGCGGAGGCGCACGCCACCGCGGTCGCCGAACTGCTGTCCTGCTTCGCCCCCGGATCGCGGGCGGTGCCCGCGCGGGAGAACCGGCCGGAGATCTGGCTGCTGGGTTCGTCCGGGACCGGGGCGCGGCTGGCGGCCGAGCACGGGCTGCCGTGCGCGCACGCCTACCACCTCGATCCCGCCGGAGCCGCGGAAGCCGCCCGGGTCCACCGCGAGGCGTTCCGTCCTTCGGCACGCCCTGCGACGCTGGTCAGCGTGGCGGTGATCTGCGCCGGTACGGACGCCGAGGCCGAGTGGCTCGCCGGTTCGGTCCGGGCGAAGGCCCTCGGCCGCCGCCGCGGGCGGCGCGTCCTGCTGCCGAGCCCGGACCGGGCCGCCGCGGACCTGGTCGGGCTCGACCGCGCCGAGGTCCTGGCCTGCTCTCCCGGTCTGGTCGCGGGTTCGCCGGACACCGTGCGCCGCGAGCTCGCCGCCATCGCCGCCCGGACCGGGACCGGCGAGCTGATGATCACCACCCCGGTCCACGACCACGAGCTGCGGCGGCGCTCCTACGAACTCCTCGCCGACGCCGTGCGCTGACGCGCGCCGAGACCGCTCGCACGGCGGCCCGGCCTCACGCCGCCGCGCGCCGCATCCGCTCGGCGAACTCGCGCGCCGCCGCCAGGTCCCGCTCGTCCGGCCGCTCCCGGTGCAGGCCGCCGACCAGCCGCAACGGCGCCCAGGTGTCGAACGCGCGGCAGGAGAAGGTGCCGCGCACGTCGAAGCCGCGGTCCCCGAGCAGCCGGACCAGCGGCCGGGTGAACGGCAGCACCGGGAGCTCGGGGAAACCGCTGGTGGCGAACGCGAAAGCCCTCCCCCGCCCGCGCGGCAGCGCCCGCGCGAACCCGATCAGCTCCGGGTGCATCCGCCCGTGGAAGACACCCGAGCCGAAGCCCACCAGGTCGGCGCGGGCGAGCACGTCCGGATCGGCCCGCTGCGGCGGGACGACCTCGGCGTCCAGCGCCCCGGCCATGACCTCGGCGATCCGGCGCGTGTTGCCGTGCGACACCGACGTGCACACGATGACGGTCTTCTGCATCTCCACGCTCCCTCCTCGTTCCAGGAGGGGGACGGGGCGGGCACGCGAAGTGTGACGGCACGTCAGCCGGCCGCGCCGGGGACGACGCCCCTGGTCACCAGCGGACCGCTCGGAGGTAGTCGAAGCCGACACGGGCGGTGCGCAGCGGATCGGTGGGCTGGTCGTGCTCGACGATGTACTCGCAGGCGGCCCGCGCGTGGTCGAAGATCGCCGGGAAGTCCATGGTCCCGGTGCCCGGGTCGGCCATCTCGCCGTCCGGGGCGCGGTCCTTGACGTGCAGCTGGCGGATGCGGTCGCGCTCGGCGTCGATCAGCGCGAGCACGTCCTGGCCCGCGTGCACCGCCCAGTACAGGTCGAGTTCGAAGTGGACGAACCTGCGATCGGTGCGTTCCCGCAGGACGTCGTAGGGCAGCACTCCGTCCACCGGGGCGAATTCGTGGTCGTGGTTGTGGTAGCCGAACCGCAGTCCGGCGGCGCGGCACTTCCGGCCCGCTTCGTTGAGCTCGTCGGCGAAGGCGCGCCAGCCGTCGGCGGTGTCGAACACGGCGTGCGGGACGACGACCTGGCGGTGGCCCAGCGTGTGGGCGTCCTCGATGAGCGCGTCCACGCCGTCGTCGAGGTCGACGTGCCCGGAGGTGGCGCGCAGCCCGAGGTCGTCGAGGATCGTGCGGAACTCGGCGGCGGTGCGCCCGTGCAGGTCCGCCGTCTCGACGCTGCGGTAGCCGAGGTCGGCGACCTGGCGGAGCGTGCCGGGCACGTCCTCGTCGAGCAGGGTGCGCAGCGTGTAGAGCTGGATGCTGATGGCCTCGTGCGGGATGCGGCCGCGCGGATGTCCGGCGGCCGCGGCGGCGGTGCTCGTCGCACCGGCCGCTCCGGCGGCGGCCAGCAGGGCGGTGGTGTGCAGCAGGGTTCTGCGGGTGAGCGGCATTGCTCGTCCTTTCGCGGGTGGTTCTCAGCGGATTCCGTGCAGGTCCAGCAGCAGGTCGTGCACGTCGGTGGCGGCGAGGCGGCCGGTGCGTTCGACGGCGGCCGGGACGCGCGGGTCGGAGCACAGCAGCACCGGCCCGTCGGCCGGGGAGTCCGGCAGCCTCCCGTGCGAACCGCGGACGGCCCGCCCGTCGAGCGGGACGACGTTCATGGCGTAGCGCAGCCCGGTCTTCTTCTTCGCCAGGTTCAGCGCCGCCTTGGCCCGCACCCAGCGGTCGTCGGGGTCGAGGAACAGCTCGGCGGGGTCGTAGCCGGGTTTGCGGTGGATCTCCACTCCCCCGGCGAAGTCCGGCGCCCGGTCCCGGTCGAGCCAGTAGTAGTAGGTGAACCAGGAATCGGGTTCGGCGACCGCGACGAGGTCCCCGGTGCGCGGGTGGTCCAGGCCGAAGCGGGCCTGCGCGGCGCGGTCCAGGACGTCGTCGACGCCGGGCAGCGCCGCGACCAGCGCCCGAACCCGGTCCACATCGGACCGATCGCGGACGTGCAGGTGCGCGACCTGGTGGTCGGCGACGGCGAACGCCCGCGAGGCCCACGGGTCGAGGTACTCCATGCCCGCCTGGGTGTGCACGTCGAGCAGGCCTTCCCGGCGCAGCGCCCGGTTGAGGTGGACCTGCCGGTGCACGGGCGTGATGCCGTACTCGCTGAGCACCACGGTGGTCGCCCCGGTGTCGCGCGCGTCCGCCAGCAGGTCGGCGAGCGCACCGTCGACCTCGGCGGCCGCCGCGCGGGCCTGCGGGCTCGCCGGCCCGTGGCGCTGCAGGTCGTAGTCCAGGTGCGGGACGTAGCACAGCAGCAGGTCCGGCCGGTGGTCGTGCAGCACGCGGCGGGCCGCGGCGGCGATCCACCGGGAGGAGGCGATGCCCGCGGTCGGCCCCCAGTAGTGGAACAGCGGGAAGGTGCCGAGCTCGGCGGTGAGCTCGTCGTGCAGCTCGGGCGGCCGGGTGTAGCAGTCCGGGGACTTGCGGCCGTCGGCGTGGTAGATCGGGCGCGGCGTGACGGTCCAGTCGGTGGCGGCGCCCATCGCGTACCACCAGCACACGTTGGCGGCGGTGTAGCCGGGGTGGTGGCGGCGGGCGGTGTCCCACACCTGGTCGCCGTGCACGAGCCCGTTGTGCTGCCGCCAGAACAGGATCTCGCCGAGTTCGCGGAAGTACCAGCCGTTGCCGACGATCCCGTGCTCGGCGGGCATCGTCCCGGTCAGCAGCGTGGACTGCGCGCTGCAGGTCACCGCGGGCAGCACGGTGCCCAGTTCGGCCTGCCACCCGTCGGCGGCGACGGACCGCAGGTTCGGCATGTGGGCGAGCAGCGCGGGCGTGAGGCCCACGACGTCCAGCAGCAGCACGGGTTTCACGCGGCCTCCCGCTCGTCGATCAGCCGCCGGGTGAACGCGAGTTCCGCGGCGATGCCCGCCGCCAGGTCGGCGGGCGGGTCGGGCAGCACGGTCCAGGTGTAGGTCTCCACCTCGACCTCCGGCAGTGGTCCGGGCAGGGCGGCGAGGACCTCGCGCAGCACCCCGGTGGTGGGCCGTACCGGCCCGTCGGCGGCCCAGTGCACCGGCACGTGGAAGTGCACGCGCCACGGTCCGTCCCCGGGGAGTTCCCCGAACGCCTGCGGCAGGTCGTCGCAGCGGCGGATGCCGTCGGCGGCGCGTTCCCGAACCTGGTGCAGGTAGCGGGGTTCCGCGTAGCGGGCGAGTTCCGCGCGGGCCGCGGCGGGGTCGTCGACGTGCAGCGCGGCGGAGGCCTGGACCTTGACGACGTCGACGCCGCTCGCCGCGATGGCGCGCACGGTCTCGGCGGGGTCGGCGAAGGACACCGCGAGGTGGCAGGTGTCCAGGCACAGCCCGATGTGCTCGGTGTCGCAGCCGGGCAGCCAGTCGAGGGCGTCCGCGACGGTGTCCAACCGGCAGCCGGGTTCCGGTTCGACGGCCAGCCGGATGCGGCGGCCCGTGCGGTCGGCGAGCAGGCCCAGCCGGTGCGCGGCCTGGTCGAGGTGCCGCCGGGCCGCATCCTCCTCGCGGGCCGTCCACGGGGTTCGCCACCCCAGCGGCAGCGTCGAGATGCCGCCCCGGCCGCCTTCCGGCAGCAGCGCGGCGAGGACTTCGGCGCAGTGCAGCGTGTACCGGAGCCGTTCCGGTTCGGCCCAGGTCGGTTCGTACACCCGGTGCTTCACCACCGGCCGGTGGAATCCGCGGTGCGGGAAGGCGTTGAGGGTGCGCACGGCGAGCCCACGTCCGTCCAATTCGGACTTCAGCGCGGCGCGCGCGGCGGCGTCCGCGGCCAGGTGCTCGGCGAGGTCGGCGGCCAGCCACAGGCCGACGCCGAGCACCTCGGCGCCGAGCCGCTTGCGGACGGGTTCGGCGTGCTCGGCGAGCTGGGCGCGGACCCCGTCGAGGTCCTCGGCGGGGTGGACGTTCGTGCAGTAGGACAGCACCGGTTCACCCCCTCGATCCGCGGAGCACGGAGTTGTCGGCGAAGGTCGCCCCGTCGGCGGTGAACCCGGGCAGCGGATCCAGGTTCAGCCGCCCGCTCTGCCCGTAGAACGCGACCGGGTTCCGCCACAGCACCCGGTCGACGTCGTCGTCGGTGAAGCCGGCGCGCAGCATCGCCTCGCCGGTGGCGCGGGTCTTCAACGGGTCGGAGCGGCCCCAGTCGGCTGCGGAGTTGACGACCATCCGCTCGGTGCCGTGCCGCCGCAGCAGCCGCACCATCCGCTCCTCGTCCATCTTGGTGTCCGGGTAGATGGAGAAGCCCAGCCAGCAGCCGGTGTCCGCGACCAGCTCGACGGTGACCTCGTTGAGGTGGTCGACGAGCACCCGCTCCGGTGGCAGCCCGGATTCGCGGACCACGTCGAGGGTGCGGCGGGTGCCCGCGGGTTTGTCGCGGTGCGGGGTGTGCACCAGCACCGGCAGGTCGGCCGCGGCGGCGAGCTGGAGCTGGTGGGCGAACGCGTCGTCCTCCTCGGGGGTCATCGAGTCGTAGCCGACCTCGCCGACCGCGACGACGCCGTCCTTGGCCAGGTACCGCGGCAGCACGTCGAGCACCTCGCGGCAGCGGGGATCGTTGGCCTCCTTGGGGTTCAGCGCGATGGTGGCGTGGTGGCGGATGCCGAACCGCGCGGCGCGGAAGCGCTCCCAGCCGATCAGCGCGTCGAAGTGGTCGGTGAACGAGGTGACGCCGGTGCGCGGCTGGCCGAGCCAGAACGCGGGTTCGACGAGGGCGCGGACGCCGGCGGCGTGCATCGCCTCGTAGTCGTCGGTGGTGCGGGACGTCATGTGGACGTGCGGTTCGAAGATGCGCATCACGCCTCCAGGAGTGCGCGGGCGTCGGCGGGCACGTCGCGCCCGGCGGCGCGGCGCTCGGCGGCGAAATCGGCGACCATGCGGCGGAGTTCCGCGTCGGCGCGCTGCGGCAGCCCGGCGACGGCGGCGAGCGGCACGCCGGTGAACAGGCACTTGAGCACGCCGTGCCGCCAGGCGTGGTCGTCGAGGTGCCGGGCGAACGGCCCCATCGCGGCGGCGACAAGCCGGATGTCGTTGGCGCGCAACGCATCCCGCACCAGTTCCAGCCCTGCTTCGAGGACCGCCGGGCCGAGCGGGTCCAGCGCGCGGAGCACGCCGCGGCGTTCGGCGTCGTCACCGTGGCGGTACAGCGCCGTCACCTCCGCCGCGACCCGGCCGGGTTCGGCGGTGTCGGCGAAGGCGCGCAACAACCGGCCGCGCACCCGGTCGTCGACGGTGCCGTGCACGAGCCCGTGCGGATCGTCCCGGTCGACGGGCCTGCGGCCGGTGTGCCTGCCCACCGCGGGGAACCGGGTCGCGATGCTCGCCGGGTCCCGGCGCACCGCGGCGATCGCCTCGGACACCCAGGGCTGGTGCAGCGCGCCGATGGCGCGGCGGGCGACCTGCGGGGCGGCGTGGCCGTGCCGCGGCAGCTCGACGGCGGCGAGACCGGTGAACCCGATGCCGGCCAGGGCTTCCAGCGTCCCGGTGAGGTCGAGTTCGCCCGCGCCGAATTCGAGGTGCTCGTGCACGCCGGGCCGCATGTCGTCGAGCTGCACGTGCACCAGGTGGTCCCGCACCCGCCAGGCGCACCCGGCGGCGGTGTCCTGCTCCACGGCGACGCAGTGCCCCACGTCGAGGGTGATGCCGAGCGGTTCGGGTTCGCCGAGCCGCTCGCGGACGGCCAGCGCCGCGTCGACCGTGTCGACGAGCATCCCGGGTTCGGGCTCCAGCCCCAGCCGCACGCCGTGCCGGCCGGCTTCCTCGACGACCAGCGCGGTGCCGTCGAGCAGCCGCCGCAACGCCACTTCTCCGTCCACATCGGACGGTCGGGTGCCGGACCAGAACGAGACGACGTCGGACCCGAGGTCGGCGGCCACCCGGACCGCGCGCCGCAGGAAGTCCACGCGGCGCGCGCTGTCCGCCGAGACCAGCGTCGGGTGGTGCTTGACCTGCGGGTCGAGCAGGTACCGCGCGCCGGTCTCGACCACCACCGACAGGCCGAGCCGGTCGAGCAGGCCGCGCACCCGGCGCACCTGCTCGGCGAGGTCCGCGGCGAACGGGTCGAGGCGGTGGTGGTCGAGAGTCAGCGCGACCCCGTCGTAGCCGAGGTCGGCGATCACCCGCAGCGCATCGTCCAGCCGGTGGTCGCCGAACCCGTTGGTGCCGTAGCCGAAGCGCAAGCCCGTCACGTCGCCGACACCACCTTCCCACCGGCCCGGACCACCGGCGGGAGCGCCGCGAGCAGCACCGCGGTGCCCAGGTCGTGCCGGGCCGTCAGCGCGATCTGCAGCGGCACCATGCCGTGGATGCCCGCGCGGGTCGCCGCCCGCGCGGTGCGCGCGTCCACGTTCCGGCAGGCGTGCAGCTGCACCGAGCCGACCTGCGCCGCGTACCGCGCGGCCGCGGCGAGCGCGGCGATCCGGTGCAGCGGGGAGGCGCAGCGCCCGCCCACCGCGGCGACCGCCACCAGCGCGGTGGTGCCCGCGGCCGCGGCGGCCGTGACCGGGTCGGTGCCGCGGACCTCGCCCCGGGAGAGCGCGGTGACCGCGCAGGTGTGCGCGGCGAGCAGCGCCGCCGCCGGCCACGCCGCCCGGGCACCGCCTGCGCCGAGCAGCACGTCGAGCCCGCGGCAGGCCGCCATCGCGACCGGACCGGCCGGGCCGCCCTTGAACACCAGGTCGTAGCCGACGACGCTCATCGCGAGCGCCGCCCCCGCACCGGCTTCGGCGGTCCCGGCGAGCGCACCGGCGACGACACCGGAACCGGTGAGCAGCGCCGCCACCCCGAGCGCGGTACCGGCACCGACCTGGCCCGACGGGATGGGCCGCTCCGGGCGCTCCACGGCATCGAGCTCGCGATCGGCCCAGTCGTTGAGCGCCATCCCCGCCCAGTACAGCGCCACCGACGCCACCGGCAGCAGCGCGCGCCGCCCCCGCAGCGGACGTCCGGCGGCCGCCGCGCCCACCGCGGTGTCGCCGAGCGCCGTCAGCGCCGCCGGAGCGCGGGTCAGCGCGATCAGGCCGGTCAGCCGGCTCAGCCCGCTCACCCTGCTCGTCCCGCTCACCCCGCTCGACCCGCCCAGCGCGGTCATCGCGCACCTCCGCCGCTGATCTCCCGCACCCAGTCGTGCAGCTCGCGGACCTGGTGGTCGAAGCGGTGCCGCTCCGGGTCGCCACCGGCGCCGAACGGGTCCTTGAAGAAGCAGCCCAGCGCGGTCAGCGGACCGCTGCACCCGGCGCGGTGCG
Source organism: Saccharopolyspora sp. NPDC047091 (assembly GCF_040643635.1). Classification (NCBI taxonomy): domain Bacteria; kingdom Bacillati; phylum Actinomycetota; class Actinomycetes; order Pseudonocardiales; family Pseudonocardiaceae; genus Saccharopolyspora; species Saccharopolyspora sp. NPDC047091. Next base: position 907 of record NZ_JBEYUS010000107.1, on the reverse strand, counting down.
CCAGCGCGACCAGCCGGGTCAGGTCCAGCACCAGCGGCGCGGCCAGCGCCGAATCGCACGCCGACCAGGTCAGCTGCAGCGTCACCGCCGAGCCGAGGAACCCCTCCGCGCGCACGTGGTCCCACGCCACCTTGGTCTGGCCGAGGTCCGGCACGTTGTCGATGTGCAGCGGCGCGGCGACGTCCTCGCCGAGCAGGGCGTGCAGCCCGCGCGACTTCGACGCCAGCTTGCTCGCCGCGGTGCCCGGGTCGGCGAGCGTGGCGCCGTCTCCGCCGCCGAGCAGGTTGGTGCCCGCCCAGGAGCGGACCGCGAGGGCGCGTTCGGCGAACACCGGCGCGAGCGCGGTGCGCAGCAGCGTCTCGCCGGTCTTGCCGTCACCGCCCGCGTACGGCAGGCCGCGCTCCTGCGCCAGGGCGCGCAGCGCGGGAACGGCGATCCCGGTGGACGGCGTGAACTCCACGAACGGGCAGCCGGCCCGCACGGCCGCGCAGGCGGCGACGACGCTGGCCGGGACCGGGCCGGCGGACGCGGATCCGGAGCCGGAGCCGGACGCGGGGCCCGACCCGGGGCCCGGTGCGGCCTCCAGCGCGGCGTCCAGGGCGGCGGCGTCCGCGAGCCGCGCGCCGTCCGGCCACGGCGGTTCGGTGGAGGCGACGTCGACCACCACGACCCGCTCCAGGGCGTGCCGCCGCGCGAACGCCGACAGGTCCCCGGCCAGCCGCGCGACCGCCGCCGCGCCGGACTCGGACCGCGCCGCCGGGTCGAAACCGGGCCGCAGCTCCGATTCCACCGCGGACAGCTGCGGCGCGACGGCGCGCGGCCGGATCAGCCGGCGAAGCCCGCCACGACGGCGGTGCACTCCCACGGCCGCTGCTCGGCACCGCCGCAGGCGTCGGTGCGCTCGCCC
>NZ_JBEYUS010000106.1:0-13414 GCF_040643635.1 Saccharopolyspora sp. NPDC047091 | reverse complement strand
ACCCTCGGGGAGATCGACGGTGATCTCGCCGCCGCGCTGAACTCCGCGATGTCCGGCTGGCAGGGCGCCGCCGCCGACAACGCCCACGGCGGCATTGCTCCGAATCAGTTGGGAGTTAGGGCGGTTTGGTCGTCGTGCACAGGCCGCCCCCAGTTGTCGACCACACCCGCAGGCACCGGTCGAGCCCCCGGATACCAGGCGCCCGCGATGCTCCAGGCCGCTTCGATGAGCGCGGTGGAGTGCGCGAACGAGTAGGGCGAGAGCCCGACGGTGCTGGGAGCGGGCAGGATGTAGAGCTCGCATCGGGTGGAGTTGAGCTGCATGTCGAGGCGTGCCGCGGTGAGCATCGCCGCTCCGAGCGCGGCCCCGCTGACGCCGCTGACGGATCGGGGCGGAATCGGCGGAGTCGGGGCATTGGCGGGGACGTGCCCGCCGCGCTTCCCGAACCGGCGGTCGAACGGCTCTCCACCTCCGCACGGGAGCACGAACACCCGTTCCGCGCCGAGTTCCACGGCCCTGCTGATCGGCATGAACGCGGCGACGCCGCCGTCGACCAGCCATTGGCCGTTCACCTGGAACGGCGGGAAGAGGCCGGGGATGGAGCAGGAGGCGACGAGCGGCGGCAGCACCGGCCCGCGGTCGAAGTAGACGGCGCTGCCGGTGTCGACGTCGGTCGCGGTGACGGTCAGCGGGATCTCGGCCTGCTCGAACGTCCGGTACGGGAGGGTCCGGTGGATCCACCGTGCCAGTCCGGTGCTGGTCATCAGGTGGTTGGTGATGCCGAGCTTCCCGGCGAGTATGCGTGTGGGCTGGATGGGGAAGATGTCGGAGCGCCGCATCGTGCCCCACAGCGCGCGCAGTTCGTCCGCCCCGCGGCTGGACGGGTCGCCGGCGAGCCAGGCGGCGTTCAGCGAGCCCGCAGACGTGCCGACCAGGAGGTCTGGTCGGACGCCTGCTTCGAACAGCGCGGTGGCCAGACCGGCCTGGATCGCTCCGAACGTCGACCCACCAGGCATCACCCAAGCTGTGCGCATGAGCGTCACCCTCTCTGCTCGTCGTGCGTTCGAGGCTAGCCGGGTTTGCGGGGTGAGCGCTTCAGCTGTCTCCCGGGTCACCTCGACGGCGCCACTGCTTGACCTGGCCGCGGCGCTTCTTGGCGGCCATGCGTCGCCGTCGTGATCCGGCGGTGGGTTTGGTGCGGCGTCGGGTCGGCGGGTCGGGCGCGATGGCTTCGGCGAGCAGGTGCGCGAGCCGTTCGCGCGCTGCGGTGCGGTTGAGCAGCTGGCTGCGGTGTTCGGATGCGGCGATGGTGATGGCGCCGTTGACCAGCCGGGATTCCAGCCGTTCGAGCGCTCGTCGCCGATCGTGCTCGGGCAGGCTGGATCCGGCCAGATCGAAGGTGAGCTCGACACGGGAGTCGGAGGTGTTGACGTGCTGCCCGCCGGGACCGGAGGAACGCGAGAACCGTTCGGACAGCTCGGCTGCCGGCACGGTCAGCCTGGGTGTGATGCGCAGATCTTCGGGCACCGTCCCAGCATGGCCGCACCGGCGGCGTTCAGGCCAACTGCAGCCAGTTCGCCGAGTCACACGTCCGCCGGGACGCCCGCACGGATGCGGCGAGGTCGCACAGCACCACCGCGGTGTCGTCCCAGCCGAGGCAGGCATCGGTGATGCTCTGGCCGAAGCGCAACGGGCGGGCCGATCCGACGTCCTGCCTACCTTCGACGAGGAAGCTCTCCACCATCACGCCCCGGATGGCCGCCGTGCCGCTCGCGATCTGATCGCCGACGGCCGCCACCACCGACGGCTGCCTGGTGTGGTCCTTGCCGCTGTTGCCGTGGCTGGCGTCCACCACGACGGCAGGTGAGATGCCCGCCGAGCGGAGCTTCCCCACTGCCTTTCGCACGGACGTGACGTCGTAGTTCGGGCCGGTCGCGCCGCCGCGCAGGATGATGTGCGCGTCCGGGTTGCCGGTGCTGCGCACCCAGGTCACAGCACCGTTCGCCCCGGACGCGAGGAAGCTGTGCGGGTGCCGGGCTGCGACGATCGCGTCCACCGCGGCCTGCAACGAGCCGCTGGTGCCGTTCTTCATGCCGATCGGCATCGGCAGCGCGCTGGTCAACTGCCGGTGCACCTGGCTCTCCACGGTGCGCGCGCCGATCGCGCCGTAGCTGACCAGGTCGCCCAGGTAGTCGGGGGCGATGGGGCTGACCCACTCGGTCGCGACCGGGAGGTCGAGTTCCGCGAGGTCGAGCAGTAATCGCCGCGAAGTGCGCAGCCCCGTTTCGATGTCGGCGCCGCCGTCCAGACCTGGGTCGGCGAGCATGCCCGTCCAGCCGATGGTGGTGCGAGGTTTCTCCAGGTAGGCGCGCATCACCACCAGCAGCTCATCGTTGAGTTCGGCGGCGAGTTCGCGCAGGCGACTCGCGTACGACCTGGTCGCCGCGGCATCGTGCAGCGAGCACGGGCCGACCACGGCGAGCACGCGATCGTCGTCGCCGGCGAGCACTCGAGCGATGGACCTGCGCCAGGCGGAGATCCTGGCGGTGGTCGCCTGATCGGCCGGGATCTGGGCCGACAGCTCGGCCGGCGAGGTGACCTCTACGACGGACTTTCCGGACACGGGCACGACGTCGATCGACGGATGCACGGACATCCCACCTCCCAAAACCAGGGAAGCCTAACCTAATTCGATCGCGGTCGGGTGTGAGCAAGGGAACCTTTCTGCCACTGGTGACAGAAAGGTTCCCTCCCTCATCTCCGCGAAGCGGTTCAGTGCGCGGGGGTCCAGCCCGCCACCCCACCCGGCACCGGCGCCTCGGAGTCGTACGGAGTGCGGGTGAAGATGAAGGTGTTCAGGTTCAGGTGGGTGACGGTCCCGTCGCCGGACCGGCCGACCTGGAGCTGTTCACCGGAGTAGTACCCATCCAGCCCGATCCACCGCCCGGCGTGATCCCGGCGGAAGCGGGACGCCCTGCCTCGTCCTTGCCACGGCACCAGGTCGAGCAGGCCATCGGGCAGGATCCGCAGCACGTAAGGCGACGGCCCCCAGAACCACTGCCCGGTCAGCTCGAGCAACCCGGTCTCGACTTCCGGACTCGGAGCCCAAGGCGCGGGGATCCGCGGTTCGTGCGCTTCCAACAGGTCGAACAAGTCGGTCACCAGTGCCGACGAGACGCCCGCCGTGGTGTTGGCCATGAAGATGACGCCGGTCCGCTCCGCGGGATCGGCCATGACGGTGGCGAGGAAGCCGGGCATCGACCCGGTGTGCCCGGCGAGCCTGCGCCCCTGATGCCTGATCAACTGCAGACCCAGCCCGTATCCGGCGCGCCAGACATCGCCGTCGTCGACCGCACCGGCCGCGCGCATTTCGGCGACCGTGTCGGGGTGCAGGACCTCACCGGTCTCGCCTGCGACGAAACGAGCCCACCGGAGCATGTCGTCCAAGGTGGACCACAGCTGCCCGGCGGGTGCCATGGCACCTCCGTCTTCGGCCGGTTCCGGCAGCAGCACGTCGGCCCACGGGTGGACCGCCCATCCGCTGGCGTGCGGGGAATCCGGGTGGAAGGTGGTCCTGGTCATCGCGAGCGGGGCGAGGATCTCCTGCCGGACCGTCTCGTACCAGGATCGGCCGCGCAGCCGGGCGACCAATTCGCCGAGAACGCCGAAACCGGTGTTGGAGTAGTGGAATCCGTGCCTGGGACGTGGCCGGATCGCCTGCTCATCGACTCCGGTGAGCAGTTCCTCGACCGGACCGCCCTCGGTTCGTTCCCACCAGTCCCCGGCAGGCTCCGCGCTCATCCCGCTGGTGTGCGAGAGCAGGCGGGCGATGCTGCGGTTTCCGACGGCCGTGCCGGGCACGTACTTGTCGAGCTCGTCCTCGAGGTTCAGCAGGCCTTCGTCGCGGAGGCGCAGCACCGCGACGGCGACGAGCGATTTGGTGATGGAGCCGATCCGGTACTGCGTGTCCGAGGTGGGCGCCGCCCCGGCGACCAGGCCTCGGCTTCCCGTCCAGAGCGTTTCGCCATCGCGGACGATCCCGGCCATCAGCGACGGCACTCGGTTCTGGCTCTGCTCGACGGCCAATCGCCTGAGCAACGCTCGTTCGGTGGAAGGCAGCAAGCTCGTCATGGCGCCCATGCTGTCACGGACATCGGGGTGAGGAAGGGAACCTTTCTGTCACCCGTGGCAGAAAGGTTCCCTTCCTCTCGTGGAAGGAGTGTGGGGTGGTTGGCAGGATGGAGCGCGTGGGCGATCGGGTTGATGTTCGTGGCGTGCTGACTTTCGTCGGGTTGACCTACGCGTTGACGTGGGCGTTGACCGTTCCGATGTGGGTGACGGGGACGGGGCTGACCTGGGAGTGGGCTCCGCTCCTGCTGGTGGTCATGATGTTCGTGCCCGCTGTGTCGGCGGTCGTCGTCACGAGGTGGATCAGCCCGCGGCCTGCCCCGCTCCGCGAGTTGGGGGTCACCGGCCCGGGAATCCGGACGTGGTGGGGACGTGCGCTGCTCGCTTGGCTGGCACCGCCGGCGCTGATGCTGCTCGCTCTGCTGCTGGGCGCGTTGTTCGGCGTCTACCAGGCGGATTGGACGGGGTTCTCGGGTCTCTCCGAGCAGCTCGGTGCGTTCGGCGAGAACTCGCCGCCGGCTTCCTCGTTGGCGCTGATCCAGTTGGCGCAGGTGTTCTTCCTCGGCTGGCTGAACGTGATTCCCGCCGTCGGCGAGGAAGTGGGCTGGCGCGGTTATCTGACGTCTGCCTTGTTGCCGTTGGGGCAGCCGGCCGCATTCCTGGTGACGGGCGTGCTGTGGGCGTTGTGGCACGCCCCGCTGCTCGTCCTCGGTTACAACTACCCGAACGCCCCGGTGGTCGTCGCCTTCATCATGATGGGCTGTTTCTGCAGCTTGTTGAGCGCGCTGCTGGGTTGGCTGCGGTTGTCGACGGGGAGCGTGTGGCCTGCGGCGATCGCGCACGGGTTCGTGAATGCGGCCGCCGGGTTCGGCCTGCTGTTCAGCGCTGCGGGAAGTCCGGTGAACAACGTGACGTCCGGGTTGCTCGGCTGGTCCGGGTGGATCGTGCTGGTATTGGCGATCCTGGTGCTCGTGCTGCTCGGGAAGCTCCCGGTTCCGCTCCCGGATGAGGAGCCCGGTTTGACTCGCGGCGTTCGCAGGCTCAGCCGTCGCTGAGCAGCCGAAAGATCGAGTCGCCGAACGTCCGGCTCGGCATTCGAGGAAGGGAACCTTTCTGCCACATCCGCGATGAAGGGTTCCTTCCTGTCACGCCTGCGCCGGAGATGTGCTCCCCCGTTGCGTTCGCGAGCAAGGGAACCTTCCTGTCACTCCTGCGGTGAAGGGAACCTTCCTGTCACCGCGGGGCGGGAGCGAAGAGGGGCCGCCCGCACTCGGCGGACGGCCCCTCTTCGGCTCAGTTCACGATCACGGCGCGGGTGGCGGCCCACCCGGCAGCGGTGCGACCGGCAGGTCCTGGTGGATCCGGTTCATCGCGTCGAACCAGGTCCGCGCAGGCACCTTGCCACCGAAGATGTTGCCGTCGCTGCACAGGAACGGCGGTGCGTCGCCGCCGGCGTCGCAGATGCCACGGGGGCGGGAACCGTCGGCGTAGGTGAGGACGGCACCGGCCATCTGGGGGGTCGCGGCGAGGAACGCGGCGGACTTGCTCTCCTGGGTGGTCCCGGTCTTGCCGATCATCGGCCGGGTCCAGCCCGCGGCCGCGGCGGCGGCCTTGGAGGTGCCTTCGGTGTCGTCCTTGCTCATGCCTTGTGCGAGCTGTCCTGCGATTTCAGGTGCGAGCACCTGTTCGCAGGGCGCTTCCTTGATCGGCACTTCGTTGCCGTTGCGGTCGTGGATCTCTTCGAGCGGCGTCGGCGGGCAATAGGTGCCGCCGCTCATGATGGTGGCGGCGACGTTGGACAGCTCGAGCACGCTGGTGGGCGTGTAGCCGAGGGTGAAGGCGCCGCGCTTGTTCTTCTTGACGGCTTCGGCTTGGGAAGGCCCGTTGGAGCCGTCCTTCTTGAGGGTGGAGCCCGCGCTGTTCACCCCGTTCATCCCTTGCCGCAGGCCGAGCCTGGAAGCCATGTCGACGACGTTGTTGAGCCCGACCTTCTCCTGCAGCGCGACGAAGCCGGTGTTCGGCGAGGTCGCGAGCGCCATCTGCAGGGTGCGGTCCCCCGGCCGGACGCCTTCGGCGTTGCCGACGGTGTACGGGTTGGTGCCGTTCTTGTAGACGCTGGACGTGTAGGTGGCGGGCACCGGCACGTTGTCGGCGATGGTCATGCCCTGCTCGAGGGCGGTGGCCGCGGTGAACACCTTGTAGATCGACCCGGCGCCGAACGGCTGCACCCGGCTGACGATGTCGTAGGCGGTCTGCCCGGCGGCGGAGTCGTTGCCGAAGTCGCGGTTGGCGACGAGCGCGCGGACCTTGTGCTTGTCCGTGCCGGGTTCGACGACGGCCATGGCGTTGGCGATGCCGTCGGTCTGGGTGGGCACCTGCTTCTTGGCGGCTTCCTTCGCGGCGTCGCTGGCATTGCGGTCCAGCGTGGTGCGGATGGTGTAGCCGCCGGTCTCCAGCTCGTCGTCGTCGATGCCGGACTTCTCCAGGTAGTGACGCACGTATTCGCAGAAGAACCCGTCGGTCGTGCCGTCGCCGATGCCGACGCAGCCGTTCGGCGGGCGGCCCAGCTGCGGAGTGAGCCCGAGCGGCTCCTCCTTCGCGACCTTGGCGTCCTCTTCGCTAATCCGCAGCCGGTTGTGCGGGTCCGTCATGAGGTCGATGACGAGGTTCCGGCGCTCCATCGCCTCGTCCGGGTTGGTCCGCGGGTTGAGCGATCCGGGCTGGTTGACGATGGCGGCGAGCAGGGCGGACTGCGCGATCGTCAGCTTGTCCGGGGTGGTGCCGAAGTAGGTCTGGGCGCCCGCGCCCACGCCGAAGGTCTGGTTCCCGACCGGCACCACGTTCAGGTAGCCGGTGAGGATCTCCTCCTTGGTCATGGTGCGTTCGAGCTCAACCGCGATCTTCGCTTCGCGGAGCTTCCGCGCGATCGTCGTCTCCTTGGCCTTCTCCGCGTCGACCTCGTTCTGCGCGACCACGTGCACCAGGTAGTTCTTCACGTACTGCTGGGTGATCGTGGAGGCGCCCTGGGCGGTGCCGCCGGTGCTGACGTTCTTGGCGAGCGCGCGGACGGTGCCCTGCCAGTCGACGCCGTCGTGATTCCAGAAGCGCTTGTCCTCGACCGAGGTGATCGCGGCCTTCATGTAGCCGGAGATCTGCTCGGGCTTGGTCTCGACCCGGTAGTCCTTGAAGAAGTAGGCGATGGGCTCGCCGTCCTTGTCGGTGACCACCGACACCTGCGGCATGTCCCGCTTAGCGAGCGAGCTGGACATGCTCGCCATCGCGTCGGTGGCCTGGTTGACCACGGTTCCGGCGCCGGTGGCCATCGGCATCATGAGGAACGCCACCAGCACACCGGCCAGTACGCACAGCCCGAACATCTTCAACAGCACGCCGCTGCGCACGCCTGCCCCAATCACCGCATGTCCATGACGACCTGATCTCGACCGCTGACCGCAGGCCCGGGTAGGTGCGCCAGGGCGGCGGTTCCGAACGTTCCGGGAGGCGCGGCGGCTCTGCCGTGAGATCGCCGAACCTGCTCCATCGGTCCCTCCGTTGATATCACACCGGCCGGTTGCGCCCGACCTCCGGCCGACCTTCCGGAACCCGCGTTCCCCCTGGCACCGCCAGGAAAATCCGCCGCGCGGCGCAACCGCCGCATACCTCCGCCATCGGACATCACGACAAGTGGTCCCGGGTGCGCCCGAGACTGGCCGGACGGGCCGGAACCCGCACGCGGCGCGTGATCGGACGCTTACACTGAGGCTCGATCAACCGTGTGGAGGGGCTGATGGTCGACCCGTTCTTCGATTCGCTGGCGAACGCGCTCGGCGGGCAGCTCGCCGTCGCGCTCGGCGCCGCCGCGCAGGGCGCCGTGGACAAGGTCCGGAATCTGCTGCGCCGCCGCGGCGATGCCGACCCGGAGACGATGGCGGCGCTCACCGCCGCCGAGCAGCCCTCGGCGGGCGAGCCGCAGATCAAGGCCCTGGCGGAGCGACTGGACCAGGTGGCGCAGCACGACCCGGAGTTCGACGCGGAGGTGCGTGCGGCAGGTCAGAACGTGCACGCGGAGCTGTCCGCCTCGCACAGCCGCGTGGTGAACCAGAACACCGGCGAGGTACGCACCCTCGTGCAGACCGAGCAGATCAACGGCGACATCACGTTCAACTGAGCCGCCGGCCGAGGGTCAGCCCTGGCGGTCCGCCCGGTCGAGCTCGGCGAGGTAGCGGTTGTACTCGGCCAGCTCCGGGTCCTCGTCCGCACCCACCGAACTCGCCGGCGGCGGCACCAGGGGGCGCCGCCGCGACCGCACCGGCTCCACCGGCGCCTCGGACTCCGAGACGGGTTCCGGCACCGCGGCCGGCGCTTCGCGGCCGCCGCGCAGCTCCATCCGGATCAACCACACCCACATGCACACGGTGAACACGCCGAACAGCGGCCACTGCAGGGCATAGCCGAGGTTCTGGAAACTGCCCCCCGCCTCGTGCGCCCGGTCCCACTGCCACCACGCCAGGAAGCCGGTGGCGATCGCCGCCGCCACGAACAGCGCGTGCAGCGACAACCAGCGCGGGGTCAGCATCCGTCTCACGCCACGATTCTAGGCGCCCGGTGGCGCGCGCCGTCAGGCGCGCAGGGCGGGCGAGCAAGGGAACCTTCCTGTCACCGGTGCGGCGGGCGGCGCCCGGTGGCGTGGCCTTGATCTGCGCGGACGCGCCCCACCGCGAGCTCCACGGTCCGGTTCGAGGAAGGGAACCTTCCTGTCATCGGTGCGCAGAAGGGGACCTTTCTGCCACCCCCCGGGCACAGGCACCCGAGCACATCGGTACGGCGAGGAAGGGAACCTTTCTGCCACCAGTGCGCAGCAGGGAACCTTCCGGTCACCGCTGAGCGCGGAGCACTCCCGCGCACGCCGACCACCGAGGAAGGGAACCTTCCTGTCACCAGCGCGCGGAAGGGAACCTTCCTGTCACTCCGCCGACGTCAGTCGCTGAGCTCGTGCAGCATCCGCTGCGCCTCGGCGAGCTGGCGTTCGAGCTGCTCGACGCGTTCCCGCTGCTGTTCCCGGGCGGCTTCCAGCAGTGGTTCGACGGCGGAGGCGACTTCTTCGTGCAGGGATTTCGCGGCTTGCGCCACGGCGGAGGTGGACACGGGGGTCGGGCGCAGCACGCGCTTCTTGCCGGTGCTGACTTCGACGTTCCACTGCCCGGCCTGGTCCGCGGTGAGGATCACGGTGGCGCCCGCGGGCGGCTTGGGCTTGCGCCGGTTCGCCGCCGGAGCGGGCTTCGGGGTGTCGTCGGGCACCGGCGTCGGTTCCGGTGCTTTCGCGGGTGCCTTCGCGGCGGGCTGCGGTTCCGGAGCCTTGGCCTCGGCCCGCGGCGGTTCGGGGGTGCGGGCGGCGGCGACGGTGTCGGGTTCTTTGCGCTTGCGCGGTGGTTTGACGACGGTCACCTCGGCGGCGGAGAAGGACAGCACGTCCTTGGATCCGGCCGGGCGGATCTGGATGAAGTCGCCTTCGGCGGGGTCGTCGAGGGCGACGACCTTGCCGGAGCGTCCTTCGGGCACTCCGACGGCGGTGGCGGTGAACCACACGGTCGGAGTGCCGCCGGAGGTGAGTTCGTCGCGGAGTCCGCTGATCTCGTCGGACGTCAGCGTGCGGGCCTGTGGCATCGGAGCCCCTAGCTCAGGGTGCGCCCCGTCCTCCGGCCCCACACCGGGTGAAGTCAGCCGGGGCTGTTCCAGCAATGACGACTGCCACTATATCGAACGCCCGTGCGAACCATCAACGGTGTCCTGGCGCGGCGGTGACCTCGAAGTCCGCCGGGTCGGCCTTGCGGGTGCGCAGCCAGTAGTTCCAGGTGAAGCCGGGCCAGATCGTGCGGTTGACGCCGTTGACGTCGAGGTACCAGCTCTGGCAGCCGCCGGCGGACCAGACGGCGTCGGAGAGCTGGTGCTGGATCTTGTCGTTGAACTCGTCCTGCACGGATTGGCGCACGTCGACCTGGTCCACGTCGCCGCGCAGGATCGGCCGCAGGCAGCTGAGCACGTAGTTGATCTGCGATTCGATCATGAACACGACGGAGTTGTGTCCGAGGCCGGTGTTCGGCCCGAGCAGGAAGAACAGGTTGGGGAATCCGGAGACGGTGACGCCCAGGTGGGCCTGCATCCCGCCCTTCCAGGCGTCCTGCAGCTTGCGGCCGCCGCGGCCGACGATCTCGAGGTGGTCGAACGCGTCGGTCACGTGGAACCCGGTGCCGTAGATGATGGCGTCGACGGCGTGCTCGTCGCCGTCGCCGGTGACGATCGAGTTCTCCTTGACCTCGGCGACGCCGTTGGTGTGCAGGTCGACGTTGGGCTTGTTCAGCGCCGGGTAGTAGTCGCTGGAGAGCAGGATCCGCTTGCAGCCCATGGAGTAGCGCGGGACGACGGCTTCGCGCACCTTCGGGTCCTGCACGACGCCGCGGATGTAGCGCTTGGCGAGGTGCTCGGAGAACTTCCCGAGCAGCTTGCTGCGCAGCACGGCGACGGAGCGGAGTTCGAGGATCCAGTAGACGGCGGTGCGCGCGATGCGCTGCGCGAAGGGGACGCGGCGGAACAGGGTGCGGATGCCGCGCGGGATCTCCCGGTCGGGCTTGGGCTGCACCCACGGCGGGGTCCGCTGGAACAGGTGCAGTTCGGCGGCCTGCTCGGCGACCTCGGGCACGAACTGGATGGCGCTGGCGCCGGTGCCGATGACGGCGACGCGCTTGCCGTCGAGGTCGTAGTCGTGGTTCCACTGCGCGGAGTGGAAGACCTCGCCTTGGAAGCGTTCGATGCCGTCGACTTCCGGGTAGCTGGGGATGTGCAGGGCGCCGACGCCGGAGACGAGCGCGCGGCCGACGTATTCGGTGCCCGCCGCGGTGTGCACGTGCCAGGAGCGCTGCTGCTCGTCGTACTCGGCGCCGGTGAACTCGACCCCGTAGTGGATGTGCTCGCGGATCCCGTACTTGTCGGCGCAGTGCTGGAGGTAGTCGTGGATCTCCTGCTGCTGGGCGAACAGGCGGGACCAGTTCGGGTTCTGCTCGAAGGAGAACGAGTACATCAGCGACGGGACGTCGCAGGCGCAGCCCGGGTAGGTGTTGTCGCGCCAGGTTCCGCCGAGATCGTCGCTCTTCTCAAGGACGATGAAGTCGTGGATGCCCGCTTCCTTGAGCTTGATCGCCGTGCCGATGCCCGCGAATCCGGTGCCCACGATGACGACGGACGTGTCGTACCGCTGTGCCGACGCCTGTGTCATTCCAGCCCTCCCTGATCGACCACCTACCTGCAAGTAGCCTACTATGAGTAGGTTACCTCCGGTAGGGTTCGGCGAGTCGATTCTCGATAAGGTCGCACCGTGAACGTGCACCACGCCGACGACCACTCCGCCCCGACCGGACGCCGCAAGCGCCTCCCCCGAGCGGAGCGGGAACAGCAGATACTGGCCGTCGCCGAGCAGGTGTTCGCCACCAACGGCTACCAAGCCAGCTCCATGGACGACATCGCCCACCGGGTCGGCCTGTCCAAGCCGATGCTGTACGAGTACTTCGGCTCCAAGGAGGGGCTGCTGCTCGCCTGCGTCGAACGCGCGCGCCGCGAACTGCTCGACGCCACCACGGAAGCCGCCGCAGGTGCCGGCGAGGACGCCCACCAGCTGCTGCACGACTGCCTGCTCGCCTTCTTCCGGTTCGGCGACGAGCACGCGCAGCCCTGGGCGCTGCTGCGCACCGAGGCCGCCATCCCGCTCGCCACCGTCAACACCGCGCTCGAAGCCACCCGGCAGCAGCAGACCGACCTCACCGCCCGGCTGCTCGAAGCATCCCGCCCCGAACTGGACCAGGAACGGCTCGAAGCGTTCGCCGAGTCGATCATCGGTGCCTGCGAACGGCTCGCACTCTGGCGCGACAAGCGCCCCGAGATCACCGCCGAAGACGCCACCCGGCACCTGATGGCCCTGATCAGCCCGAGCCTCGTCGCGCAAGCCTGAACCACCGCGCGTCACCACCCGCCGGACGAGCAGGCGAAAACCACTCGATCGGGCGGCATCCACCATCGAGGGATCAAGACGAACTCCTAAAGCGCCGATGTGGAGCGCGTTGATCGTCCGGAGTTGAGGCGTGACCCGATCGGGTCGCCGTCACCCGCACCGGGCGACTGCACGAGGTTCCCGTCCCGGCATCGCACCCCGGCGCCGGGCCGGGAACCGAGCCCCACCCGCGACACAAGGAGAACTGATCTTGCGCCCCTGGACCACGCGCACCCTGCAAGCAGCCGTCGTGGCCGCGGGATTCGCCGCAGTCGGGGCAGGCACCGCCTCGGCAGCGCCCACTCCCGACCTGGCCAAGCCGGACCTGTCCACGGTGCCCGACACCATCGGTGCCACCGTGCCGGTGAACGCCTGCAGCGCGCAGGACGCTCCGGGCTTCAACAACACCAAGGCGCCCTGCGTCGACGCGCAACTGAGCGCCGAAGCACCCAACGTCGTCAAGCAGGTCGGTGCCGACATCGTCACCACCACGCACGGCATCGCCGGTGAACTCCGCGATGGCCGGCAGCTCGACGAAGCCAAGCTCACCCGCATCTCCCAGCACATCGGCGACGAGCGGCTCCGGGTCGAAGGACTCACCAAGACCCGGCCGACCGTCGGCTTCGACGTCCAGCCGGACCACACCGGCATCGTCGACTCGCACGCCCCCGGCGGCGGGTTCCTCGAAGGCGAGATCGGGCCGCGGCAGCCCGACCACCAGGGCGTGTCCACCGCGGACACCGCTATCGCCCTCACCGCCGCGCAGGGCTACACGATCGGGCCCGCCGCCCGGGCGGACGAGCTGCTCCAGCACGACTACCGCGGCGCCGACCTGCCGAAGGTCGGGGACGTGGTGCCCGCCGCGGGCAAAGTCGCCGAGATGACCAAGGCCGACGAGCTCACCGCCGTGCCCGGGCAGATCGTGCACGGCGTCGCCACCGGGCTGCCGCAGCTGCCCGGACAGCGCTGATCTGAAGAAGGGGTGCGCCGCGGAGCGCACCGAACGCGAAAGAGGGGCGCCGGACCAGTGGTCCGGCGCCCCTTTCGCGCGCCCGGGAACGGTGCGAGCAAGGGAACCTTTCGGTCACCGGTGACAGGAAGGTTCCCTTGCTCGCACGCTCCGGGTGTCCCGTGGCGGGGGTCCGCAGCGCGCGGTGGTGCGTGGCGACCTGGGCGAGCAGCAGGTCCAGCACGGCCGGCGCGCGGTCGGCTTCGGGCAGCGCGGCGAGGGTGGCCCGCAGCCCCGGC
>NZ_JBEYUS010000105.1:0-13921 GCF_040643635.1 Saccharopolyspora sp. NPDC047091 | reverse complement strand
GCCAGTGCTTCCCGCACGCCGTCGGCGCGGGGGCTGCCGTACCGCTCGTAGACGGCGAGCGCGGCGCGCAGGTTCTCCTGCCGCAGTGCGGCATCCCCGCTGGTGGCGGCGACGTCGGCGAGCGCTTCTCGCGCCTGCGCCGCGTAGTAGTGGTCTTCGCCCGCGGTGAGCACCGCGATGGCCTCGTGCAGCGCCGCGGTGGCGTCGTCGAGCGCGCCGAGGTGCGCGTGCGCGGTGCCGATGGCGGCGAGGGCGCGTCCGGCCATCCGCTCGTCCGGCACCGCCCTGATCAGCCGCAGCGCGTCCCGCAGCGTGTCGAGCGCTCGCGCGTGCTCGCCGAGGGCGTCTTCGGCGCAACCCAGGAAGTAGCCGACGAAGGCGCGGCCGCGCGCGTCGCCCGCGGCGGTGAACAGGTCGATCGCCCGCCGGTAGGCGGCGACGGCGGCGGCCGGTTCACCGGTGGCATCCCGGTAGCGGCCGACGAGTTCGTGCACGGAGGCCGTGAGCCGCGGTTCCCCGATCCGTTCGGCGACCGGCAGCGCGGCGTCGAGCTCCGCACGCGCGCGGTCGAAGTGGCCGAGGTCGGTGAACGCGCGGGACGCGAAGCTGCCCAGCCGCGCGGCGGCGTCGGGACGGTCGTCGAGTTCGGCGGCGCGCACCCCGAGTTCGGTGGCGCCGACCCATTCCAGCAGGTGCCGGCGGTTGACGTAGAGGGCGGTGAGCGCTTCGGCGAGCTGCCAGGCCTCCCGGTCCAGCCCTCCGTCCACAGCGGACCGCAGCACCGCGGCGAGCGCGCCGCGCTCCGCGTCCATCCAGGCCAGCGCGTCCTGCTTGGCGCGGTCCCCGGTGAACGGCTGCCGCTGCCCGGCGAGCAGCTCGGCATGCTCGGTGATCCGCAGTCGTCCGGCTCCGAGCACCGCGAGGTCGGCGAACGCGGCCCGGTGCAGGCAGTGCCGCACGATGCGCCGCAGCCCCGCGGCCCGTTCTTCGGCGGAGTCGTGCCGTTCGGCGAGGGAGCGGGCGTGCGCGCGCACCAGGTCGTGCATCCGGTACCGGCCGTCGCCCTCGTCGACGACGAGGTGCGCGTCGACCAGTTCGTCCAGGTCCCGGTACGTCCGGCCGGGGCCGGCGGCGGCTTCCGCGAGGTCGCGGCCGAATTCGCCGACCGGCAGCAGCGCCAGCCGCCGGTACAGCTCGGCGGCCTCGGCGGGCAGCATCTTGTAGGCGACGTTGAACGGGGAGGTCAGGCGCGCGCCGTCGGCCCGGTTCTCGGCGACGAGTTCGGCGACCCGCAGGCTCGGGTGCTTGCGGAGCGCGGCCGCCATGGACCGCAGCATCTCGGGGAATCCGCCGCACAGCCCGGCGAGTTCGCGCATCGCCGCGGGTTCCTGCTCGGCGCGGCGCGCCCCGCACAGCGCCTGCATCAGCTCGCTGCCCGCCTCGTCGGTGAGCGGGTCGATCTCGACGACGGAGGCCTCGTCCAGCAGCAGTTCGCTGAGCCGCCGGTTGCTGGTGACCAGCACGGAGCTGCCCGGCGCGTTGGGCACGAACGGTTCGACCTCGGCCGGTTCGGCGACGTCGTCGAGCAGCACCAGCAGCGGTTTCCCGCTGGTCCAGGTCTGGTAGAGCTCGGTGCGCCCGGCGAGCGTCGCGGGCATCGCCTTGTCCTGCACGCCGAGCCGCCGCAGGCAGTCGCCGAGGGCGTCGCTGATCGCCGCCCCGTCGGCGCCGCGCAGCGTCCCGAAGTCCACGAACAGTTCGCCGCCGGGGTACGCGTCGACCTCGCCCGCGACGTGCCGGGCGGTCGCGGACTTCCCGACGCCGGGCAGCCCGGTGAGCATGACGACCTTCGAGCCGCGGGTGCCGTCGCTGTGCGCGAGGTGCTCGCGCAGCCGGGCCCGCTCCCGTTCCCGGTTGACGAACCCGCTGGTCAACGGCCGGATTTCGTGCGGGATGCGTGCCGGGGCGGTCCCGAAGTAGTTGTCCCCGTAGTGCGCACCCGTCTGCACCACCGGACCGCCGACCGTGCCCGACACGGAGTTCGCGCTCTCCGGCCCGTCGCTCATGCGCCCATCCTCATCACCCGGCAGTAGTCGGCACCCCACCGTACGCGACGCTCCCGACCCGCTTGGCTGAAATACGCCGACGCACCTCCCCCACGACTCACCGGAGAACTTTCAAGTGCCGCGCAGCTGTGCAAGTTCGCACGAACATTTCGGCTATGATCACGAGTGCGGCGTCAACGGGAATGCTGATCGCCGTTGGAGGATTCCCGGTTGGCGAGGGGAAACCCGCGGTAGGACGTTCCCGCGGGGAAATCCACCGTCCGCAACGGAATCGCGCCGAGCATTGCCGAGGAACCCGGCCCATCGGCGCGGCGGGTGCGCACAGTGGATCGATCCTGGTGCCTCCGCCGCACCGCACGAAGGCCCTGCCGCGTCCGGATCGTGACTGTCGCGCGGACGGCCTGGCATGACACCCTCGGCGGCAACCCTGCCGGACACGGGAGAAAGTCAGGTTGGCAAGATACGGAGTCCGGGTGACGGCTGCGGCTCGCACCGGAGCACGACAGGAAGGAACCAGGTGAACGCCGACACCGCACAGGTCGACGACCTGCGACTCATCGCACTGCCCACCGCGATGAACTGCACTGACATCTTCGTGCGCTTCACCCTCAGCGAGTGGTCGCTGCGACCGCTGGCGGACGAGGCCGCGCAGACCACGCTGAGCATGGTGGACGCCGCGGTGCAGGCATCCGACCCGAAATCTCCGGGATTCCTCACGATCAGGTTGCGGTTGCGCGGCGATTGCCTGGTCATCGAGGTGGAGGACGAGACCCGGGGCCACGCTCCCGCCACGTTGCAGGCATTAGAGGGGAAGCGCACCGGCGTGGAACCGCTGCGCGGGGTCGGGAACCGCCGCTGGTGCGAGCTGGGGCTCCCCCCTGGGATGAGCGCCTCCGCCGTTCCGCTGCCGCGCCGCGAGAAGCGCCGCTCCCCCGCCGCCGAGGCGCTCGGGGACGAGCCGGAAGAGCTGGACCCGCAGGTCATGCAGCGACTGCTGTCCGGGTTGAACAACGCGGGCGGCGGGCACCGCAGGCCCGAGTGAGCGGAGGTCCCGGACGCGGAACGGGGTGCTCTCCGCGCCTGGGGCCCTGCTGAGAACGCCCGCGAGCATCGCGGGGATCGGGAGTTCCACGCCGTCGGGCAGCGGTTGCGCGCCCGGCAGCCGATTCGTGCCCGTTAGCCGATTTGCCCGCAAGCCGATTTGCCCGACAGCCGATTCGTGCGGCGCGTCGATCGCGCTCGCCCGTGGCGATTGTTCGCCACCGATGTCTTCCCGAGCGCCCTGCCCCGCCTCCGCCGCGGTGCGCCGATGACCGTTCTCCGGAGACGCTTTCCCGGAATTGGCCCCCGCTCCGGTGTGAATGCGATTCTTCGTTGCGGCCGACGGGGTTCACGAGTCGCTCCCGTCCGCCAATCCGCGGCGCAGCGGGTTTCGCGGTGCGGTTCCGCGACATCCGGCGGAATCGGACTCCTCGGCGGAATTCTCCCTCGCCGCCGGAGCCGTACCGCCGAGCGCGGAACCCGCCGACCCGGGTGAACCGCACCCGGCGCCGGAAAGGCGGGCCGTATCATGGGCGCGTGCCGGAGGGAGCGACCGAAGTCCGCTACGACGAGGTGTTCGTCGCCGCGGTCGGCGTGCTCAACACCCGCTGGGCGCTGCACGTCGTGCACGCGCTGAGCCCCGGCCCGCTCGGGTTCAACGAGCTGCGCAGGCAGATTCCCGGCCCCGGCCCGAGCACCCTCAAGCAGCGGCTCTCCGAACTCGCCGAGGCGGGCCTGGTGCACCGCGAGGTGCTGCACGGTTCCCCGCCCCGCACCCGCTATTCGCTGACGGAGCGCGGTGCCGGCCTGCGCCCGATGTTCGCCGAGATGACCGCGTGGGCGACCCGGAACGGGTTGCGCCCCACCGAACCCGGCGAGGTCTCCGGCGGCGTCCTGGGCATGTTCCAGGAGAAGTGGGCGATGCACGTGGTGTGCGTGCTGCTGACCGGCCCGCGGGGGTTCAACGAACTCGCCCGCGAGGTCGGGATCAGCCAGGTCACCCTCTCGCAGCGGCTCGGCGAGCTGGAACGGCGCGGCCTGGTCGACCACGATCGCGGCGGGCGGCCCGCGACCTACGCGCTGAGCGAGGCGGGCATGGACTTCCGCGTGGTAGCCGAGCCGCTGGTGGCGTGGGCGCAGGCCTTGCACGCGCACCAGGAGCGGCCGGCCGCGCGCGGCTAGCCCTCGACGGCGGTGCGCCGCGGATCGGCCGGGGCGGGCGCGGGCCGGATGCGCCGGGCCTGCTCCGGGACCACGACCTCGTCGCACCCGTTGAGGTAGTCCGGGGTGGTGCCGAGCAGCGCGGCGAGCCCGTCCACGATCTCGGCGCGCGGATTCGTGTTCCGGCCGCACGCGAGCTGCTGCAGGTACTGCGTGGAGACCTTCACCTGCCACGAGCGGTGCAACTGGTCGGCCAGCGCGGCCAGCGAGCAGCCCCGCTGCCGGTACAGGTCGCGGAAGCGCTTGCCGAGGAACTGCCGATCGCACCCGGTGATGTAGGACACGGACGTCTTGAGGAGCCCGGCCAGCTCGGCGGCGTACGGCGGCAGCGGCGAATCCGGCGCACGGCCCAGTTTCGCGAGCCCTTCCCTGGACACCACGACCCCGCGCTTGCGCAGGTCACGGGCCAGTTCCGGGTAGCCGTAGCCGCGCTGCTCGCAGAGCAGCCGGAAGCGCCGCGCGCTGACGCGCCGATCACCCGACACGACGAACACCCCCAGAAAGCGCGGGGGTGCGGTACCCCCGTCCTCCCACTGTAGGCGCAGATCCCCTTGTATTCGGCGGGCGCCACAATTTAGGCTGCTCACCAGCAGGAATCAACCCAGCCGCACTCGTCTTCTCCGGATGGCCGCGACTGGACCTCCGGTGCGTCCGCCACGGCTCGGCCCGGTGCGCCGCGTTCCTGCCACCCGAACCAGGGGGTCAGGGTGCGCCGCGCACGCGGTGCCGCGCCGGATGCGTTGCTCCGGGGATGCATCGCATCCGGCGCGCAAGACCCCCGCCGAGTCCACTGTGCACTGATCCGGATCCCGATTCCGTCCTCCGGACGCACGTTGTCGCGCTCCGGGCGGCGCGGTCGTCGACATGATCCGGAAATCGAGAACACCGGCCGAGCGCCTCGGCGAGATCCCCGGCCGCGAGCGTTTTAACACGAAGTCCGGAACTCCTGATCCAGGACCCCGTGCAACGAGTCACGGGCCGTGCGGCACGATGCAGAAGAACCAATCGGAACTGCGCTGCACACCGAATATGTCTCACTCTTTCGGCCGATTGCCGCTGGTCCGTTGGTTCGAGAATCTATCGGGCTCGCCGCGATCGGCGGCCCTGCACCGCGCCAGCAGGAATCAGTGCGACATTTCCGGTAGAGGAGATCCGCGGCATGTCCGCCGACCAGCACGATCAGCGCCTCCATCTCGTGCGCGCCGAAGCAGAGCAATGGGCGAAGAACCTCATCGACTTCGGCCCGCAGAACACGCTGCTGCACTTCAAGAACACGAAGACGACGAGCCTGGACCTGGCCAATGCAAAACCCGCAATCGTGCGGGATCTATTGCGCGGAAAGCCGGTCAAGCTCAATGCGCTGTTCGAGGATTCCGCCGCGCACAAGGACGCGTGCACCCGCGCCCGCTCGCTGCGGCGCGCCATGACGGCGTTCGACGAGGAGCAGGGCATCGACATCGGGAAGGTCGCGCAAGGCCTGGTCGCGGCCAGACCCCGGCACGGCTCGACCCCGCACGCACCCGCGCGGACCACTCGCGCGCCGCTGCTGCTGCGGTCGCTGCGGATCATCGCGCGCACGGCCGCCGAGAGCGAGTTCGTGCTGGAGACCGAACGCGACGTGGAGATCAACCCGGTACTGCTGCACGCGCTCGACCAGGACTACGGCCTCGACCTGGACCTGCCCGCGTTCACCGCCACCGTGCAGGAGGTGCTGGGCACCACCGAGGACCCGCAGGAGCAGGTCGACCGGGTGAGCGCCGAACTCACCTCGATCGCCGAGCGGCAGGGCGTGCCGCTCGACGTGGAACCCGCCGTGGTGTGCGGCCTGTTCAACTACGCCAAGCAGCCGATGGTCGAAGATCTGCAGCAGGCCGTGGAACTGCTCGCCGAGCACGACCTGATCGCGGCGCTCGCCGGGCACGAACCGGCAGGGAAGGACGTGCGCACGGAGGCCGCCGGGTACGAAGCCCCGGCCGCGGACTCGGTGGAACCGGCCGAGGAGTTCCTAGTGCAGGACGCCGATTCCTCGCAGCAGCGCGCGATCGACACCGCGCTGGCGGGGCACCACGTGCTCATCGAGGGGCCGCCGGGAACCGGCAAGAGCCAGACGATCGCGAACATCATCGCTGGTGCGGCGGCGCGCGGGAAGCGGGTGCTGTTCGTCTCCGAGAAGCGGGCCGCGATCGAGGCGGTCACCGGCCGGCTGGCGCGGGTCGGCCTGGACAAGCTGGTCTTCGACCTGCACCAGCAGCGGGTGGACAAGAAGCACGTGGCCCGCCAGCTGCAGGACAGCCTGGAGTCGGCGGGGCGGCACGTCCGGCCGGAGATCGGCGGCACGCACCGGGAAGTGCGGCAGCGCCGCGCCGCGCTGCGCGCGTACTCGGACGCGCTGCACCTGCCGCGGGAGCCGTGGGGGATCAGCGCGTTCCAGGTGCAGGCGGAGCTGCTCGAGCTGCATGCTTCGGCCACCCCGCACATGTTCACCCGGCGGGTGCTGCAGCACTTGGACGCGGCCGCGATCGCGCGGCTCCCGGACGAGCTGCGCAGTTTCATCGACAAGGGCGGCTTGCGGATCGTCCGGCGCGAATCCCCGTGGTGGAAGGTCGAGATCCGCGACGCGCAGGACGTCGAGGAGATCGTGTTCAAGCTCAACTCGCTGGCGATGGAGACCCTGCACGCGGGCCGGGAGAGCATGACCTCGGTGCTGCGGCAGACCGGCCTGCGCACCCCGCTGGACCTGGCGGGCTGGCAGCAGGTGCTGCACCTGCTGGGCGAGGTCAACGACAGCGTGCGGGAGTTCGGTCCGGACGTGTTCAGCACGCGCCTCGACGACTGGTACTTCGCCGTGGCCCCGCGCCGGGAACGCGCGCGGGCCGGGCACAAGCTCGGTTGGCTCGCCCGCAAGCGGCTGCGCAAGGAGATCACCGGGGCTTCGACGGACGGGCTCGTGCAGCGCTCGGTGCTGCACCGCAAGCTCGGCGCGGTCCGCACGCAGCGGGACCGCTGGCAGGAGCTCGGCGATCCGGCCGGGCATCCGTCCGAGGTCACCGGTCTCGGCGAGACGATGCAGCGGTTCAACACCTTGCGCGAGCAGCTGACCTCGGTGGCGCTGTTCGCGAAGCTCGGCGACGTCGAGCGCAAGCCGGCCGAGGAGGTCGACGCTGAGCTCGAGGAGCTGCGGGCGGACCAGGGCATGTTGATGCACCTCGAGGACATCACCCGGATGATCGGCGAGTTCGAGCGGTTGGGGCTCGGCCCGCTGGTGCAGGACATCGCCCGCCAGGACCTGGACGGCGATGCGGCCTGGGCGCTGGTGCGGCACACCTGGCTGAAGTCGCTGCTCTGGCTGTTCCGGAGCGATTCGCCCGAGATCGGGAAGTTCCTCGCCCCCGAGCACGACCGCCTCGCCCGCGACTACCAGGATTCCGACTCCGCGCACCGCGCATCGGCGGCCGACCGCGTGCTCTGGGAGGTCGGCAAGGCGTTGCGGCAGGTGCGCGACGACCATCCGGACGAGACGAAGCTGCTGCGGGAGCAGGCGAACAAGAAGTCCCGGCACATGCCGCTGCGCAGCCTGGTGCAGCACGCGCCGAACGTGCTGCTGGCGCTGTTCCCGTGCTGGGCGATGTCACCGCTGGTGGTGAGCCGGACGTTGCCGGCGCAGCGGCTGTTCGACCTGGTGGTCTTCGACGAGGCGAGCCAGGTCCAGCCGCAGGACGCGATCGCGACGATCGCGCGCGGCAGCAGCCTGGTGGTGGCCGGGGATGACAAGCAGCTCCCGCCGTCGAACTTCTTCGGGCGGATGCTCGTCGAGGACGAGGAGAGCGAGGAGACGGGGCTGCGGGACTACGAGTCGATCCTGACGGCGATGCGGACGTGGATCCAGCGCCAGGAGCAGCTGCGGTGGCACTACCGCAGCAGGGACGAACGGCTCATCGCGTTCTCGAACCGGGAGATCTACGGTGACGGCCTGGTCACCTTCCCCGGCTCCAGCAAGGAACCGCCGGTGTCGCTGCACGTCGTGGACGGGGTGGCCTCGCCGGGACAGGACGGGTCGGCGCCCGCCGAGGTGGAGCGGGTCGTGGAGCTGGCGCTGGCGCACGCCGCGACGCGCCCCGGGGAGAGCCTCGGCGTGATCGCGATGGGCGACAAGCACGCGTCGCGGATCGAGACGAAGGTGCGCCAGGCCGTGCAGGAACGCCCGGACCTGCAGGAGTTCTTCGACCCGCAGGCCCCGCCCGGCTCCCGGTTCTTCGTGAAGAACCTGGAACGGGTGCAGGGCGACGAACGCGACGCGATCATCCTCACCATCGGCGTGGCCAAGCGCGCCACCGGCCGGGTGGACGGGCGCGGATTCGGGCCGCTGAACCGCGATGGCGGCGAGCGGCGGCTGAACGTGGCGGTGACCCGCGCGAAGCGGCGGATGAGCGTCGTGTGCTCGTTCCAGCCGAGCGAGCTGGCCCCCTCGGACACCGTCAACGGTACCGAGCTGCTGCGCCGCTACCTGGAGTTCGCGCGGCAGCACGGCGAGATCGACCAAGTCGGCCAGCGGCTGCCGCAGGAGCTCAACGGTTTCGAGCAGGACGTGCAGCGCGCGCTGACCGAGCGGGGCGTCGAGGTCCACCCGCAGTGGGGTTTCTCCGGCTACCGCATCGATTTCGCGCTCGCGCACCGGGACCATCCGGGCCGGATGGTGCTGGCGGTGGAGGCCGACGGCGACAGCTACCACCGGGCGCACAGCGTCCGCGAGCGGGACCGGCTGCGGCAGGCGCACCTGGAGAACCTGGGCTGGCGCTTCCACCGGGTGTGGGCGTCGGCGTGGTTCGCGGACCGCGCGGGCGAGACCGACAAGATCGTCAAGGCGTGGGAGGCGGCGATGCGCGACGCGGACGCGGAACCCGTCGCCGAACCGCCCGCCGAACCGGTCCGCAAGCCCGGCCCCTCCCCCGAATCGCGGCGCGGGCCGCGCCCGGACGTGCAGCCGGGGCTGTCGATGGACAAGTACACCGATCGGGAACTGATCGGGTTGTGCCGCTGGCTCCTGCGCGACGGCCTGCAGCTGGACCGCGAGGAACGCATCACCCAGGCCATGGCCGAACTGGGCAAGGCCAAGCGCGGACGGGTCATCGTGCAGCGGTTGACCCGCGCCGTGCAGATCGCACAGGACCAAGCCGACCAGGAGGACCGCTGACATGTTGCCCTTGGACGACCGCACCGCCGAACGGGTCGCCGCTGTGATCGTGGACATGGGCGGGCCGTACGAGCGGAAGTCGTACGAGCTGGAACCGTTGCTGCGCCGGGCGGGCTGGACGCCGGCCCCCGAGTACGACGGGACGCCGCGAGTGCCGTGGCTGGCCGAGCAGCTGATCGAGCACCGGGACGACCACGCCCGGATCGAGCGACTGCTGTGCCGGGTGTGCGATCCGGTGGAGTACGACGAGGGCCGGGTGATCGCCGAGGAGTTCCGGGAACAGCTCAACGAGAAGCTGGACGCCGAACGGCTCGTCATCTCGCTCGTCGACGGCCGCCCCGTGCTCGGCGAGGTCGGAGCGGACGGGACGGCGCGCTACTCCGCACCGGAGAACCTCGCGCAGCGCCTACCGCGGCTGATCGCCGATGTGAAGGCGGTGGACCGGCTGCTCAACCGCGCCCGAGAAGCAGAGCTGTGCGAGCAGGTCGGGGCGCACACCATGGCCATCATCAGCATCGGCAGTTTCGTGGAGGGACTGCTGTACTCCCTGTTCATGGAGCGCGACGAGAAGATCCGCGAGGAGGGCTTCATCGGCACGACGGGCCGCAAGTTCAAGCCGGACAAGGCAGGTCTCCAGATCATGCTCGACACCGCGCACGAGCGGAACTGGATCCAAGGCGATGCGAAGAACTTCGCCGATCACGTCGTGGAGTTCCGCAACTTCGTCCACCCCGCCGCGGAGCTGCGGGGAGCGGTGACGTTCGACGACGACACCGTGATGATGTGCTGGGCGCCGGTGCGCGCGCTGCTCAACGACCTGGAGGAGCACCTGCCCGCGGTGTCCTGACCTCACCGGCGCCCGGGTCCGCGCGGCGGCGGGCGCTCGGGGATCTCCTCGTTGCGCTGCAACCACTTCCGCGCGAGCACCCGCACGTCCTCGTCGTCGTCCCAGTCCCCGCCGGTGTGCACGGTGTCCAACAGGTGCTCGTCATCGTGCGCACCGCGCCGGTCACCGGAGTGCACCGTCATCACGTGCTCCCCGCGCCCCCAGCGGAACGTGTAGGACCGCCCCGCCGGGGTGCGGGCGAACACCCACGTCATCGGCAGGAACCTCTTCTTCGTCATGGCCGCGAGGTTAGGGAGCGGGAGCAGCGATCCGGGTAGCTTCCGTACCCTCACCTGATCAGCTGACCCGCAAGTCTCGGGCGAGTTCGCGGGCCGTGGCCGCCTCGCCCGTGGGCGGGTTCGCCAGCAGGGCTGCGGAGAGTTGGCGTGCCCAGCCGTTGAAGTGGGTGGTTTCCGGCGCCGTGCGGTGCGCCTCGCGCAGCGTGGCCAAAGTGGACGGACGATCGCCTTGCTGGTCGTGGGCTCGGGCGAGCTCGATCAGGTGGCGTGCGCGGCGCGGCACCGAGGCGATCCGATCGCCTCCGAGCCTCCGGTCGACCTGCAGCGCTTGGCCGCCGCGCCGGAGGTCGACGTTGATGCTCACCGCGTGCGCCCGCAGCACCGGGATGCTGAAGCTCGACTGCACGTGCCGATAACCGGGGCCGAGCGTCCGGGCCACCTCGTCGGCGAGGTCCCAGTACCGCAGGGCTTCGCCCAGCCGCCCCTTGCGCGCCCAGGTCAACGCGCACTCGACGAGCAGCGCGCCGCGCAACCCGTTCCACTCGTCGTCCTCCGGCCGTGCCTCCAGCAGCCGGAGTGCTCCGGTCGCGACGTCGAGCGCTTCGTCCCAGCGCCCCGATTCGCGCAGCACCTGCACCATCGCCCAAGCACCGCCGCCGATCAGCTGCGGGTCGTCGGCCTCGTAGGCCTCGGTGACCGCGCGATCGACCACGAGCCACACCAGCTCCGGAGCCGGTTGGTAGGCGACGTAGAAGTTCGCCAGCTGGTGCACTCCCGCGAGCAGTCGCCGAGCCTGCCGTCGTTGCGTTCCGCCCCGCGCGCACCGCGTCCTGCGCGTCGCGGATCAGGCCCGGGAGCACTCGTCCGACCTTCGTGCGGTGGTCCGGGGAAGCGTGCCGGAGCGTCCAGGCCGACCGCAGCCGCTCCCCCAGGTGGCGCAGATCGACGGCACCGGCAGGTGCGCGGAACCGATCGGTGGTGAGCGCGGTCCGCACGTCCTGCAACGCGGAATGCGAGCTGACGCCGTCGAGGCGGGATCCTGGAACTGCGCCGTGGTCTCCGGTGAGGTCCGCCAGATCGGCGACGTCCAGCGCCTTCGCCAGCCGGAGCAGCGTGTGCAGCTTCGGGGTCTGCAGCCGCCCGGTCTCCACCGCCTTGACCCATTCGGCCGAACGCCCGACCAGGCCTCCCAGCACGGGACGGCTCATGCCCGCCCGTTCTCTGGCCTGCTTGATCCGCCACCCGACGTCGTCGCCCATGCACCCGAAGTATCCGCTCTTCGCCGGTGGAGCGGAACAACTCCACCGGGCGAGCGCCCACTCCGGTGAACGGACCGTTCGTCCGGTTCCGCTGGACGAACGGTCCGTTCGCTCCGCCGACACCGAAATCGATCACCCAATGTGGCGATCGAATGCTATGGGTGATCGAGAGGGTGGGGTTGACGATCCGTCAACGGATGCCGAAGCGGTTGCGCAGCGAGTCGAGCTCCCACTGCCCGGTTCGCGCGCGGGCGTGCGCGGTGGCGACGAGCTCGCGCGCGATCGGGTCGTTGCGGATGCGCTGCGGCGCGATGCGATCCGCCGCGTCGAGGTGGCGGATCACTTCGGGATCACCGCTCTTCCCGTCCTGTGCCAAGGCGCGCGCCAGGTCCAGGTGCCACGAGCAGGCGCGGTTGTTGCTGCCGAGCAAGGTCACGTCCGGAGCGGCGCGCACCGCCTCGGCGTGAGCTCGCCCTCCTTCGGACAGTTCCACTCCGATCGCGAGCCGCCACAACGCGACGTTCGTCGGGCCGAAGTGCAGGCGCGCCGCGTTGCGCTCCCCGGTCCGCTGCGCGAGCGAATCCGCCTCGGCCAGGTGGAGGTGCGCGTCGTCGGGCCGGTGGTCGCGGGCGGCGGCCTGCGCTTGCGTGAGGTGCATCATCCCGGCCATCTCGGCGGTGCAGGTGCGATTCCCGGTGTCGAGCAGCGGGTCGAGCTCGGCGATCCCCTCGGTGAGCACCGAGTCGACCCGGCGGCGCGCCGCGAGCCGCATCAGACCTTGCGCCCAGTACCAGCGCGCGAGGCCGCGCAGTCCGGGATCCTCGGCGCGGCAGGCGAATTCGTGGCCGCGGCGGGCGCACGAGATCGCGAGGTCGATGTTGCCCGCGTTGCGCGCGAGCGACCCCGCCACCACGCAGACGACCACCGCCGCCGACAGGGCGCGTTCGCGGTCGCCCGCAGATCCGGTCGCGGCGTGCACGTGGAGTTCGGTGAGCAAGGAACCGATGTCCTGCCCCGCGAGCGAATAGCGGGTCTGGTCCCGGTACGCGTTCGCACGTTCCGCCCATTCGACCAACGCGTCCAGCGGGCGGGCTCGGACGTCCGGCGTCTCGTCCGGACCGAATTCGTTGAGCGCCAACCGGATTCCGGGGATCGCGCTGAACGCTTCGGCGGTGTCCCGATCGGTCGGCGGGTACGGCTGGCCGGTGATGTCCGCTACCGAGCAGCTGAGCGCCCGGGCCAGGTCTTCGAGGAGCCCACGACGGTCGAACTGGCGCCTGCCGTTCTCCAGCAGGCTCAGGTAGCTCTTGGAGATCCCCGCCAATCCGGCGGCGGTGTCGAGCCCCAGGCCACGACGACGACGGA
Organism: Saccharopolyspora sp. NPDC047091; assembly: GCF_040643635.1. Classification (NCBI taxonomy): domain Bacteria; kingdom Bacillati; phylum Actinomycetota; class Actinomycetes; order Pseudonocardiales; family Pseudonocardiaceae; genus Saccharopolyspora; species Saccharopolyspora sp. NPDC047091. The sequence continues at coordinate 653 of NZ_JBEYUS010000105.1, read as the reverse complement.
TCACCCGCACCCGCGCGCCGAGGCGGCTCGGCTCCGATTCCCCTGCTCGGTCGGCCACCACCAGGACCACCCCCGCGCGCCCGGAACACCAGTGATCACAGCGTACCGCCGCTACTACCGAGCGTCACCGAGTCCCGGTGAACGGACCGTTCGTCCGGTCTCGTTGGACGAACGGTCCGTTCGCTCCGCCGTCATTCGGCGGGGGCGGGGCGGCGGCTCTCGTGGGTGGGTGCGTCGGGGACGTTCGGGCCGCGGTGGGCGGCGAATTCCTTGCGGAGGACGGGGATGACTTCTTCGCCGAGGAGGTCGAGTTGCTCCAGGACCGTCTTCAGCGGCAGGCCCGCGTGGTCGATGAGGAACAGCTGGCGCTGGTAGTCGCCGATGTAGTCGCGGAAACCGAGGGTGCGGTCGATGACCTGCTGCGGGGAACCCACCGTCAGCGGGGTCTGCGCGGAGAAGTCCTCCAGCGAGGGACCACCGCCGTAGACCGGGGCGTGGTCGAAGTACGGGCGGAACTCGCGCACGGCGTCCTGGGAGTTGCGGCGCAGGAACACCTGCCCGCCGAGACCGACGATCGCTTGTTCGGGGGTGCCGTGGCCGTAGTGGGCGAAGCGTTCCCGGTAGTACTGCACCATCCGGGCGGCGTGCTGCGG
>NZ_JBEYUS010000104.1:0-14353 GCF_040643635.1 Saccharopolyspora sp. NPDC047091 | reverse complement strand
CCTCGCTGCGGGTTCGTTTTCACAGGTGGCTCCGCCACAGGAGAAAACGCTGTCCTCGCGAGGACACCGCTGAGAACCCGCGGGTGGTCCCGCTGCGTGCTGGGTCGCTGCTCAGCGGCTTCGCCGCTGACAGGAAGAAGGTCAGAGGCGCTCCGCGGGGTCGATGGTGGGGGAACGGGGGTTCGCCGTCCGGTGTCCGGCAGGCGAACCGTTCACTTCAGGCGTCTGCGGCGGAGGTCGGAACGGATGTCCCACGCCGTCCACCACACCCCGCCGAACGCCACCGCGCCCAGCACGAACAGCACCCAGTACTCGGTCATCGCACGACTCCCCAGTCCACGACCCAGCCCACGCCGGGACCCGCTCCCGCGGGTCACCACATCCAGCGGTCTCGGCACCGGACGCGCCGCCGACCCTAGGCGGCCGCGAACCCTGATCGCCGGGCGAACCGGCCGCACCGAGATCAGCGCGCACGACCGGAACGAGCAGCTCGGCCGGGTGACGCCCCGGCATGTCGGCACCGGTCCGTGACCACCCCTCTCCGAGGATGGGAGGCCGCGCCGGAGACCCGGCTCAGCCGACACGGGGAAGGAGGTGCCCAGGAGTCGTGTTCCCCGCACATCACGTGGTCCTCGCCGAATCGCTGCAGACCCACGGACAGGTCGGTGCGCTGACCCTCACCGCCGGTGGCCTGCTCGGATTCGTCGCGCTGTATCGGCGGCGCCGGGCCACACTGTCGAAGCGGCGGGCGAGGGCGGTGAGCAGGCCGGACCTGGTCGATCCCCTGGTCCCGCGGCAGTGAGGTGAGCCGGGCACCGGCCACCGCACCCGCTGTTCGTCAAGGGGGAGTGACGAATGACCGGAACCAGAAGGGACGGCCGGCAGGACGAGACCGCGGAGCCCGACGGCGAGCGGGCAGCGGCGGGCCAGGGGAGCCCGCCGCCGCCCCGCACCGCATCGGACGCCACGCCGGACGACCCGGCCGCGGCCACGCCCTGGCGGACGATCGCCCCGCCGCACATCGGCGCACCGGCCACCGGCAGACCGCTGCGCACCACGCTGGCCGTCGGTGCCGGCCGCGCCGTCGCGGGCATGTCCCGGCGGCTGCGCCTGGGCAGCGGCGGCATGATCGGCGGCAGGCTCGCGCTGAGCCTGCAACCCGGACTGCTCGGCCGCCTCGCCGCGGGCAGGCGCATCGTCATGATCACCGGCACCAACGGCAAGACCACCACCACCGCTCTCGTCGCCGAAGCGCTGCGCACCCGCGGCACCGCCACCAGCAACGTCACCGGCGCCAACATGCTCGACGGCCACGTCGCCGCGCTGATGACCGACCTGTCCGCACCGTTCGCCGCCCTCGAGGTCGACGAACTCCACCTCGCCCAGGTCACCGCCGAATTCGCGCCGTCGGTGATCGTGCTGCTCAACCTCAGCCGGGACCAGATGGACCGGGTCGGGGAGATCCGCACCGTGCAGCGCAGCCTGCGCGCCGCGCTGGAACGGGTGCCGCACACCCGCGTCGTCGCCAACCGCGACGACCCGAACATCGTCTCCGTCGCCGCCGACCACCCCGCCGTGACCTGGGTGTCCGGCGGGGCGCGCTGGATGCACGACTCGCTGAACTGCCCGCGCTGCGGCGCGCACATCGCCGACCTCGACGGGCCGTGGCGCTGCACCTGCGGACTCGCCCGCCCGGAAGCGGACTGGACGGTCACCGCGGACGCCGTGCTCGGCCCCGACGGCTGGGCGCGCGAGCTGAGCCTGCAGCTGCCCGGGCACGTCAACCGGATCAACGCCACCTTCGCGGTCGCCGCGGCCGCCGAACTCGGCTGCGACCCGGACCGGGTGCTGACGCGGATCACCGACCTGCGCCAGGCCAGCGGCCGCTACGCGACCGTGCTGCTCGACGACCGGGTGGTGCGGCTGCTGCTGGCGAAGAACCCGGCGAGCTGGCTGGAGATGCTCGACCTGGTCTCCGGGCACGACCGGCCGCTGGTGCTGGCGGTCAACAGCCGGGAAGCCGACGGCTACGACGTCTCCTGGCTCTGGGACGTGGACTTCGACTCGCTGCGCGGGAGGTCGGTGCTGGTGACCGGAGAACGAGGCCTGGACCTGGCGGTGCGCCTGCGGTACGCGGGGGTGCGCTGCGACGTGGTGGGCACCGCGCAGGAGGCGCTGGGCCGCAGCGGCGCCGAACCGGACGTGATCGCGAACTACACCGCTTTCCGCGACCTGCTGGCCCGGAGCGTGACCCGATGAGCGGCGGCGTGCGGATCGCGCTGCTGCTACCGGACCTGCTGGGCACCTACGGCGACCGCGGGAACGTGCTGGTGCTCGAACAGCGGCTGGCGTGGCGCGGCATCCCGAGCGAGACGGTGACGGTGCTGGCGTCCGCACCGGAGGTGCCGGAGTCCTGCGACGTGTACCTGCTCGGCGGTGGTGAGGACGTGGCGCAGACCGCCGCCATGCGGGTGCTGTCCCGCTCGCCCGGGCTGCAACGGGCGGTGGCGCGCGGCGTGCCGGTGCTGGGGATCTGCGGCGGCCTGCAACTGCTGGGCACCGAGTTCACCACCGGTGACGGGGTCCGCCACGAAGGCCTCGGGCTGGTCGACGCGACCACCGAACCCGCGCCGGAACGCGCGATCGGCGAGGTCACCGCGAACTCGGTGCTGGCCGGCGTCGGGATGCTGACCGGGTTCGAGAACCACCTGGGCCGCACCAGGCTCGGTGCCGGTTCGGTGCCGCTGGCGCGGGTCACCCGCGGCACCGGCAACGGCCACGACCGCGCGGAGGGCGCGGTGCGGGGCCACGTGGTGTGCACCTACCTGCACGGGCCGATCCTGGCGCGGAACCCGGCGCTGGCCGACCTGCTGCTGGAGTGGGCCGTCGGAGCCCCGCTGCAGCCGATCGCGGAACCGGAAGAGCTGGCGGCGCTGCGGGTGGAGCGCACCCGGGTGCGGGCGCGCAACCCGAAGTGATCAGCGGCGGCGCAGCGCGTCGCGCACCGGTTGCACCTCGGGGGCGCGGACCAGCAGCAGGCCGCCGAAGCTCGCGGTGAGCACCACGACGCCGTGGACGACGAGGCTGGTCCAGGCCCCGGCGATCGGGCCGGTGTCGCCGAGCGCGGCGCGCACGGCCTGGTCGGCGGCGAGCGCGCAGCCGCAGGCCGCGGCGGTGACCGCGAGCGCCCGCAACAGGCTCCCCGCGGTGCGGCGGCTGTCGACGCGGCCGATGCGGGCCCGCAGCCACAGCTGCCCGACCAGGGCGCCGAGCACGAAGCTCAGCGACATGGCCAGCGCGACGCCGACGACGAGGTCCGCCGGATCGCTGGTGGCCAGGAACAGGTAGCACAGCCCGGACCGGAACCCGACCATGATCAGGTTGATGAGGGTGGGCGTGCGGGCGTCCTTCATCGCGTAGAAGGCCCGCAGCTGCAGCATGGTGATCGCGAACGGCACGATGCCCAGCGCGCACACCCCGATGGTGGCGCCGAGCCGGTCCGCGGCGGCGATGCCGTTGTTGCCGAGCGAGAAGAACGCGATGCCCAGCGAACCCCCGGCCACGACCATGAGCGCGCTGATCGGCAGCAGCAGCACCCCGCTCATCCGGGTGCCCAGCGACAGGTCGGCGACGAACGCGCGCCGGTCCGGATCGGTGGCGGAGCGGCTGATGCGCGGCATGAGCGCGGTCAGCAGCGACACCCCGAGCACGCCGTAGGGCACCTGGGACAGCAGCCACGCGTAGGTGAAGGTGGCGACGCTGCCCTCGGTGCCCTGCGCGCCGACGCGGGTGGTGACGATCATGCCGAACTGGCTGATCAGCGTGTAGAGCACGACCCAGCCCGCGAGCGAGGCGAACTCGCCGAGCCGGTGGTCCCAGCCCCACCGCCACCGGTAGCGGAACCCGGTGCGGCGCAGCGACACGGCGACCACGAGCGCTTGCGCGACGATGCCGAGCGCGGTGCCGATGCCGAGCACGAGCAGCTTCGGTTCCCCCATGCGCACCGGGTCGAGGGTGATGGTGCCGGGCAGCAGCACGAACACCCCGGCCGTGGTGAGCACGACGACGTTGTTCACCACCGGCGCCCAGGCGGGCGGTCCGAACACGTGGCGGGCGTTGAGCACCGCCGACAGCAGCGCCGACAGGCCGTAGAACAGGATCGCCGGCAGCAGCAGGTAGGCGAAAGCGGTGGTCAGCGCGGTGTTCGCGCGGGTGTGGGCGCCGAGGTAGAGCGCGGTCAGCAGCGGTGCGGCGGCGACGGCGAGGACGGTCGCACCCGCCATCAGCACCCCACCCGTGGTGATCAGCCATTGGGCGTACTGCTCGCCGTCCCGTTCGCCGCGCTGCTGGGCGCGCACCAGCAGCGGGACGGCGACGCTGGTGAGCACGCCGCCGAGCAGCAGCTCGTTGACGACGGTCGGCAGCGTGTTGGCGACCGTGTAGGAGTCGTTGACCATGCCGAGGCCGAGGACGGCGACGAGCACGACCTTCGAGGCGAGCCCGGTGATCCGGCTGACGATGGTGGCCACGGCCATGGTGCCGCCCGCGCGGGCCAGCGATGGCTGCCGACGTGTCGGTTCGGCCTGTTCGACCACGGTGTCCCCCTGCTGTCCGCCCGGCCCTCGGCGACTGTGGCACGGATCGGGGTGGCTCGCGTGCCGGTCGGTCCGGGCCGGTGCGCGCGGCGGCCCGTGGCAGGCTGGTGCGGATTCCCGCGTTCGTGAGAGGTGTCGTGATGATCGCCGTTGGCGGAGTGCTCGTGCTGGCCGGGCTGGTGGCGCTGGTGGTGGGGGACTGGAGCGGGTCGGGCTGGCTGGTTCCGGGTGGCTTGCTCGCCGCGGGCGCGGGGGTGGTGGTCGCCGGGTTGGTCGCGGCGGTGCGGCGCAGGCTCGCTCCGGTGCGCAGGGTGCACCGGGCGGCGCGGTCGGCACCGGGTACCGGTGGCCCGGTGCAGCGGCTGCGGGTGGTGCCGTCGATGGTCGCGGCGCCGTGGCGCGGGCGGCCCGCGGCGGTGCCGCGCTACCAGACGGTGCTGTGGCTGGCGGGGCTGCTGTACGTGATCTGGCCGCTGGACTTCGTGCCGGACCTGCTGCCGCTGGTGGGCATCACCGATGACATCGGGGTGGGGGCGTGGCTGCTGACCAGCCTGTACGCGGAGGCGGGCAACCAGCTGGCTCGCGAGGCCGAGGACCCGGACGAGGGGTGAGCGAGCCGTGGCCCCCGGCGCGGAACCGGGGGCCACGGGCGGGGGCGGTCAGCCCTTGAGCAGGGCGCGGGACATCACCATGCGCTGGATCTGGTTGGTGCCCTCGTAGATCTGGGTGATCTTGGCGTCGCGCATCATGCGCTCCACCGGGAAGTCGCGGGTGTAGCCGGCGCCGCCGAACAGCTGCACGGCGTCGGTGGTGACCTCCATGGCGACGTCGGAGGCGAAGCACTTGGCGGCCGCGGAGATGAACCCGAGGTTGCCCTCGCCGCGCTCGGCGCGGGCCGCGGAGACGTAGACCATGTGGCGGGCGGCTTCGACCTTCATGGCCATGTCGGCGAGCATGAACTGGACGCCCTGGAAGTCGCTGATGGTCTTGCCGAACTGCTTGCGCTCCTTGACGTAGGCCAGCGCCTGGTCGAGGGCGCCCTGGGCGATGCCGACCGCCTGCGCACCGATGGTGGGCCGGGTGTGGTCGAGGGTGGCCAGGGCGGTCTTGAAGCCGGTGCCGGGCTCGCCGATGATCCGGTCGCCCGGGATGGTGGCGTCCTCGAAGTAGAGCTCGACGGTGGGCGAGCCCTTGATGCCGAGCTTCTTCTCCTTGGGACCGACGACGAAGCCCGGGTCGTCCTTGTGCACGGCGAACGCGCTGATGCCGCTGGCCTTCTTCTCCGGGTCGGTGACGGCCATGACGGTGTACCAGCTGGACACGCCGCCGTTGGTGATCCAGCACTTGCTGCCGTTGAGGACCCAGTCGTCGCCGGAGCGGTGCGCGCGGGTCTTCATGGCGGCGGCGTCGGAACCGGCTTCGCGCTCGGACAGCGCGTAGGAGGCGGTGGCGGTGCCCGCGGCGAGGTCGCCGAGCACCTTCTTCTTCAGGTCCTCGGACCCGGACAGGATGATCGGCATGGTGCCGAGCTTGTTCACCGCGGGGATCAGCGAGGAGGAGGCGCAGACGCGGGCGACCTCTTCGATGACGATGCAGGTGGCGACCGAGTCGGCGCCTTCGCCGCCGTAGACCTCGGGCACGTGCACGGCGGCGAACCCGGCCTTGACCAGGGCGTCGAGCGCTTCCTGCGGGTAGCGCTCCTGCTCGTCGACCTCGGCGGCGTGCGGGGCGATCTCCTTCTCCGCGAGAGCGCGCACCGCCTCGCGCAGGGCGTCGTGCTCCTCGTTGAGCCGGTAGGTCTCGAAGTTCGGGTTCACTGCTGCCTCCCGTCTCCAGCGTTGCGCTGGGGCCGTGGTGATCGCCGGATCCGGGTGCGGGCGTGTGCCGCGCCCTCGGTCGACGGAATCCTAACGGCACCGAGTGCCACTCTCAATCGGGTGGGTATATTTCGGCCATGTCCGAGCAGCCGCGGCCGCGCGCAGGCCGCACCCCGCAGGGCCGCCGCCGGATCCGCGGCACCGTCTCGCTGGCCGCGCTGGACCTGTTCGCCGCGAACGGGTTCGAGGCCACCACCGTCGACCAGATCGCCGAAGCCGCCGGGGTTGGCAGGCGCACGTTCTTCCGGTACTTCCGCTCCAAGGAGGACGCCGTGTTCGGCGACCACGAGGAACGGCTGGCCGACGTGGCCGACCTGCTGGAGCGGGCCGACGACGCCGAACCGCTGCCCGCGGTGTGCCTGGCCGCCGAAGCGGTGCTGGAGACCTACCTGGCCGACCCCGCGGTGGCGCTGCAGCGCTTCGCGCTGACCAGGCAGGTCCCGTCGCTGCGGGCCAAGGAGATCGCCAGCACCGACGACTACCAGCGGGCGTTCACCCGCTACCTGCGCGGCCGCTACGACGGCGAACCGGACGCGGCGCTGCGCGCGGCGGTGGCGGCGGCCGCGGTGGTCGCCGCGCACAACCAGGTGCTGCGGGAATGGCTCAAGAGCGGCGCCGAGCTCGACGCGCGCGGCAGGCTGCACGCGGCGCTCGACGGGGTGCGCGGCATGGCCGCGACCTGGCCCGGAACTCTCGGCACCGCGCTGGACGAGCGGGTGGGGAGTGCACCCGCCTAGCCCGCGCCGGGCATCCCGGGCCGGGAACCGGGCTCGTTCAGTCGTAGCCGCGGATCAGGTGGCTCTCGTCGGTGTCGTCGAGTTCGCCGGGCCACGGCATGCGGTGCTGGCCGGGAACGGCGGCCTCGGGCAGCAGGGTCTGCACGCTCGCGCGCGGTGAGTCGAACTGGTCGGCCGGGTTGTGCTCGGCGGGTTCCACGTCGTGCTCCTGTTCGTCGGGTGTCGGGAGGGTATGGCCGATGGTCCTGGGGAGTGGTGCAGATCGCACTCCCACCACGCCGTCGATATCTTCAGTCCACCGGAACGGACCCGCCACACGGCACGGCCGACGCATCAGGAACCCGCCAGGAACCCGCAAGGACCGGAGGCCGCCGATACCGGCTCACCCACCCGCCGGGCGACCGATCAGGTGCGCAGCTCCGGCACTCCCGGGGTGCTCCGGCGGCGGCGCAGCCACACCTTGCGGGTGCCGTCGGAGTAGAGCAGCACGCGGGACAGCTCCCACCCGGAGAACTCGGCGTGGATGCTCAGCTGGGTGGCGGCGCTGAGCCGGGTGATGCCCGGCGGCAGCCGCAGCGGCCGGTAGTCCCACTTCTCGTCGGAGAAGCCGTTCTCCCGCGCCCCGCTGCCTGCGGGGGCGGGCACGGAAGAGGTCTCGGGGTCCCGGTCCTCGCTCATGGCGTCACCACCTGCACTCCTGCCCCGGTTGCCGAGGCGACGAACACTGCACCGGTAGCGGGGTCGACGGCCGCGGAGTTCGGCTGCCGCACGGTCGGCACCCGGTGCACCTCGCGGGGTTCCCCGCCCGCGACGTCGTAGCCGACGAGCTCGTTGCTCGCCGTCAGCGTGACCCACGCCAGGTCCCGAGCGGGGTCGTAGGCCAGGCCGTAGGGCGCGCCGGGCACCGGGAAGCGCTGCTTCATGATCAGCGGATCGGTGGCGAAGGCCAGCAGCTCCTGCCCGCGGGTGTCCACGCTCAGCACCCGGTCGTAGCGGTCGGCGACCGCGCGGGTGGCGCCGGTACCCGCCCGCAGCGCGGGCTCCTTCTCCCCGGTGGCCGGGTCGATCGGCGTCAACGAGGTCTCCAGCGCGTCCAGCACGTGCAACCGCCCGCCGACCTCGACCAGCTGCGCCGGCCGCTTGAACCCGGTGGCCTGCTTCCCGCCGGGCAGCGCCACGCTGCCGGTCGCCTCCAGCCCCACCGCGAGCCCGCCGGGCACGGCGGCCGCGTCCAGCGGGCGACCCGGGTAGCGCAGCTGCTCGGCGGCGCCGGTCGCCGGATCGATGCGGGCGACCAGGTCCGCGTCCGGCTGCGCGGCCAGCAGCTTCCCGTCCGGGGTGGCGCGCAGCGTCGCCGGTGCGGCGGGCAGCTCCACCTGGCGGGGCGCGCGGCGCAGGTCGCGGGCGTCGTAGAGGGACACGGTGCGCTCGTGCGCGGTCGCCAGGATCGATGCGCCGGGCAGGAACGCGGTCACCGCGGTCGGCGGCGCGGGCACCACGGTTCCCGCGGGCCGCGCGGACGCGTCGGGGGCGCGCGCCGGTTCCGCCGCGGTGAGCGTGTCGGTGACCTGCAGCGGATCGTCGGCGCCGACACCACCGCAGCCGGTGAGCACGGTGGCGGTGAGGCAGGCGGCGACCAGTCGGCGCAAGGGGCCCTCCAGGTGCGTGCGCCCGTGGTTCGGGCGGTGACAGCTCTAGGATTCCTGACCTGCCGCGCTGCTCGGCCGCCCACCCCCCGGGTGAACGTCCAGCATCGCACCGGTGCGCCGCGGCGGGCCAGGCCCGGATCGGCGCCGGTGGCGTTCACGACGCGTTCGCCGAGAGTTCGCCTCCGCGCGCCGAGGCGCCTGCGGGCTCCGCCGGACGGGTCGTCGCTGGTGGCCGGTGCGGTGGGCCGGGCCGCGGGGAGTGCGGGCGGTGTTGCAAGATTTGCGCTCAGGACGAGGCCTCGCCCTGGTCGCGGAACCGGTGCGGGCCCGATTCATCCATCGCACAGTGCTGGAGTGGGTTCAGTTGTCGTGGTTGCAGGCCATGGTGCTCGCCGTGGTCCAGGGTCTGACCGAGTTCCTGCCGATCTCGTCGTCGGGGCACCTGCGGATCGTCTCGGAGTTGTTCTTCGGCGATGACGCGGGCGCCTCGTTCACGGCTGTGACGCAGATCGGTACCGAACTGGCCGTGGTCATCTTCTTCATCAAGGACATCGTGCGGTTGATCGGCACGTGGTTCCGCGGCCTGGTCGACGCCGAGGCGCGGCGCACCCAGGACTACCGGCTGGCGTGGTACGTGATCGTGGGCAGCATCCCGATCGGCGTGCTGGGCCTGCTGTTCCAGGACTACATCCGCGGCGCGCTGCGCAGCCTGTGGGTGACCGGCGCGATGCTGATCGTCTTCGGCGTGCTGCTGGGGCTGGCGGAGCGGTTCGGCAGGCAGCAGCGGGCGCAGGACGGGCTGACGCTGCGCGACGGCGTGCTGATGGGCCTGGCGCAGGCGCTGGCGCTGATCCCCGGGGTGTCCCGGTCCGGCGGCACGATCACCGCCGGGTTGTCGCTGGGCCTGACCCGGCCGACCGCGGTGCGGTTCTCGTTCCTGCTGGCGATCCCGGCGGTGTTCGCGGCCGGGCTCTCGGAGATCCCGCACGTGTTCGAGGGCGGCGGGCCGGGCCTGCAGCCCTCGGGCGTGCAGATGATCGTGGCGACGCTGGTAGCGGGCCTGGTCGGCTACGCGTGCATCGCCTGGCTGCTGCGGTTCGTGGAGCACCACAGCGTGTACCTGTTCGTGTGGTACCGGATCGGGCTGGGCCTGCTGGTGTTCGCCCTGCTCGGGCTCGGCGTCATGCAACCCTGATCGTGCTCGGCCCAGGTGGCCCGGTGCCCGCGCGGCGCCGGGCCACCGTCGTTCTCGGGTGGGGTTCGGCGCCCGCCGGGGCGGGGCCTACCCTCGGTTTCCGTGGCGACACTCATCCTGCTCAGGCACGCACGATCGGCGGCGAACGGTTCGGGGGTCCTGGCCGGGCGCAGCCCGGGAGTGGGGCTGGACCCCACGGGCAACGAGCAGGCCGCGGGCCTGGCCGGGCGGCTCGCGGAGGTCCCGATCTCCTCGCTGGTGCGCTCCCCGCTGCAGCGCTGCGAGGAGACGGTGCGGGAGTTCGCCGCGGCCCGCGGCCTCGACCCGGTCGTGGACGAGCGGCTGTCCGAAGTGGACTACGGCGAGTGGACCGGCCGGAAGGTCTCGGAGCTGACCGGCGAATCGCTCTGGTCGGTGGTGCAGCAGCACCCGTCCGCGGCGGTGTTCCCCGGCGGTGAGGGCCTCGCGCACGTGCAGGCGCGGGCGGTCGCGGCGATCCGCGAGCACGACGCGCGCGTGTCGGCGGAGTTCGGGCCGAACGCGGTGTGGGTGGTGTGCTCGCACGGCGACGTGATCAAGTCGGTGCTGGCGGACGCGCTGGGCGTGCACCTGGACGGGTTCCAACGGATCGTGGTCGACCCGTGCTCGATCAGCGTGGTGCGCTACACCGAGACCCGCCCGTTCGTGCTCAAGATCAACGACACCGGTTCGGACGTGTCCGGGCTGCTGCCGCCGAAGGAGGCCGCGTCCTCGGACGCGGTGGTGGGCGGTTCCACCGGCGCCTCGGCGTGACCGAGCCGGTCCCGGCACCCGATCCGGCCCGGGCACCCGAGCCGGTCCGGGGCTCCGATGCGGCCCTGTTCCCGGTCCCGGACCTGGCGCGGTACCTCACCGGCCGCTGGGTGCTGCGGCGCGACATCGTCGACGACGCGGGAGCGCGGCTGGGCGGATTCGCGGGCGAGGCGGTGTTCACCGCCGACGCGGGCGAGCTCGTGTACCGCGAGACCGGGGAGCTGGAGCTGGGCGCCCACCGCGGCCCGGCGCACCGGACGCTGCACTACCGCCTGGCGGATCCGGCGACCGCGGCGGTGCACTTCGACCACGGCGGCTTCTTCCACGACCTGGACCTGCGATCCGGGCGCTGGCTGGTGGAGCACCCGTGCCGGGCCGATCTGTACCGCGGCGAGTTCGCGGTGCACGGCCCCGACTCCTGGTGGCAGCGGTGGCACGTGGCGGGGCCGGCGAAGCACCACGTCTTGACCACCGACTTCAGCCGGGCGTGAGGCCCGGCCGCGGAAATCCGGTTGCGGCCCGCCGCGGCCGGACCGCATGATCGACGCGTCGTTCGAGAGCGGTGGCGAGCGCGCGGAAAGCGGTCGCGTGGAGCCGGTTCGGCGGCGAAGCCGCCGGTGGCCCGGCCCGCCAGCGCGGCGGCGTGCCCGCTGACGCCCGTCGTCGCGTGCTGGTGCCCGAGCCCGAGCGGCCGGGTACTTCCGCATCCCGCACCGGCTCGTCTCGTACCCGTTCGTCGTGCACCGGAGCCCCGCCGGGTCCGGTGGCGGTTCTTCCGAGGAGGTCGTGGTGGTCAGCGTGGTGCCGGGCAGCCGGGTGCCGATCCGGATGTGGGCGGATCCGGCCCGGGTGGAGGACGCGGCGATGGCGCAGCTGCGCAACATCGCCGACCTGCCGTGGGTGCACGGGCTGGCGGTGATGCCGGACGTGCACCTGGGCAAGGGCGCGACCGTCGGCAGCGTGATCGCGATGCGCGACGCGGTGTCCCCGGCCGCGGTCGGGGTGGACATCGGCTGCGGGATGAGCGCGGTGCGCACGTCGCTGCGCGCCTCCGATCTGCCCGCCGACCTCGGCAGGCTGCGGCGGCGCATCGAAGCGGCGGTGCCGGTCGGGTTCTCGATGCACGACGAACCGGTCGATCCCGCGCGGGTGCCCGGCGAATCGGGCTGGGACGGGTTCTGGGGCCGGTTCGACGAGCTGCACCGCGGGGTGCGCGGCAGGCGGCAGCGGGCGCTGCGGCAGCTGGGCAGCCTCGGCGGCGGGAACCACTTCATCGAGGTGTGCCTGGAGCAGGGCGGCGCCGACGAGGGCCGGGTGTGGCTGATGCTGCACTCCGGGTCGCGCAACATCGGCAAGGAGCTCGCCGAACGGCACGTCGAGGTGGCCAGGTCGCTGCCGCACAACGCCGACCTGCCCGACCCGGACCTGGCGGTGTTCGTGGCGGGCACCCCGCAGATGGCGGCCTACCGGCGCGACCTGTTCTGGGCGCAGGAGTACGCGCGGCGCAACCGGGCGGTCATGGTGGCGCTGGTGCAGCGGGCGGTGTCCGAGGCGGTGTGGCGCGCCCGGTTCGACGAGCCGATCTCCTGCCACCACAACTACGTGGCGGAGGAGACCTACGACGGGGTGGACCTGCTGGTGACCCGCAAGGGCGCCATCCGCGCGGGCAGCGGGGAGCTGGGGATCATCCCGGGCAGCATGGGCACCGGATCGTTCATCGTGCGCGGCCTCGGCAACCCGGAATCGTTCACCTCCGCCTCGCACGGCGCCGGGCGGGCGATGTCGCGGTCGAAGGCGCGCAAGACGTTCACCGCCGCCGACCTCGCCACGCAGACCGCAGGGGTGGAGTGCCGCAAGGACGCGGGCGTGGTCGACGAGATCCCGTCCGCGTACAAGGACATCAACGAGGTGATCCGAGCCCAGACCGACCTCGTCGAGGTCGTCGCCCACCTCAAGCAGGTCGTCTGCGTCAAGGGCTGACCGGCGGAGCAGTGACCGTGGGTGCTGTCCAGGGCACGGGCGGTGTGAGGATCACCGCACGCCTCCGCGCGCACCTCGCCGAACGGGGAGGGGCAGACTGGACGGGTGTGGGCCGAACGGCCGATACCGATAGCTAGGGGAATCGTGAACAAGCACATCGCCGTGGTCACCGTGCCGGGACACGGGCACATCAATCCGACCCTGCCGCTGGTGGAGGAACTCACGCGGCGCGGCAACCGGGTCAGCTACGCCACCGGGCAGAGCATGATGGAGAAGGTCGAGGCCGCCGGAGCCGCCGGGGTCGAACTCCCCTCGACGCTGCCGACGGTCAAGCCCGGCATGCAGATGACCGTCGACGTGATGGCCGGGATGCTGGAGTACCTGCACGGCGAGGCCCGCAACGCGCTGCCGGTGCTGCTGGAGCGGTTCGAGCAGGACCGGCCCGACGTGGTGTGCTTCGACATGCTCACCCCGGTGGGGCGGATGCTCGCGCAGAAGCTGGACGTGCCGGTGGTGTCGCTGCTGCCCAGCTTCGCGGGCAACGACCAGGTGTCGCTGCAGCAGCGGTCGATGCCGGCGGACTTCGACCCGCAGCACCCGTCGCTGGCGAAGGCGGCGGCGCTGTTCCAGGAACTCGGCGAGGAGTACGGGCTCTCCGGCGACCAATTCCCGATGCGCCCGGTTCCCGGGGCGGACAGCGTGGTGTTCCTGCCGAAGTCGTTCCAGTTCGGCGGCGAGACCTTCGGCGACAACTTCCACTTCGTCGGCCCGTGCCTGGGCAGCCGCGCGCAGGAGGACTACACCCCGGCCGACGAGCAGGCGCCGCTGCTGTTCATCTCGCTGGGCACCGGGTTCAACGACCGGCCCGACCTGTACCGCACGTTCCTGGAGGCCTTCGGCGGCACCCGCTGGCAGGTCGCGATGTCCATCGGTGACGTGGTGGACGTGGCCGACCTCGGGGAGATCCCCGCGAACTTCGACGTGCGGCCCACGTTCCCGCAGCTGGGGGTGCTGCGGCGCGCCTCGGCGTTCGTCACGCACAACGGGATGGGCTCGACGATGGAGTCGCTGACCTACGGGGTCCCGATGGTGGGCGTCCCGCAGATGATGGAGCAGGCGGCCAACGCCGACCGCGTCGCCGAGCTGGGCCTGGGCCGTCGGCTGGCCGAGGAGGAGCTGACCGCGCAGGGCGTGTTCGCCGCGGTGGAGGCCGTCGCCGACGACGAGGACATCCGCGCCAACCTGGTCGGCATGCGCGCCGACATCGCCGCCGCCGGCGGCCCCGTCGCAGGAGCGGACGTCATCGAGAACGCCTGCAGCTGAGCCCGAGGTGAATGGCCCACCAGACCACCGAAACCCGGCCGACCGGGCCATTCACCAACAACCCCGCACCGCTGTGCAGCGGCGGACGCGTCGAGAAGTTCGGCAGCACTGGGAAGGTGCGGGACGTCGCGCAGCTCGCCGCGCTGCGCGCCGCTCGGGCCAGGCAGGAGCGCACCGAGCTGGACGCCGCCTGGCAGCGCGTCGC
>NZ_JBEYUS010000103.1:0-15071 GCF_040643635.1 Saccharopolyspora sp. NPDC047091 | reverse complement strand
TCGACGTGGAGCGCATCTCGCACGTGCTGAACTACGACATCCCGCACGAGTTCACCCCAGGAGTGCAGGAACTGCGCGGAGACCAGGTCGAACTCGCCTTCCGGGAAGTCGACGGCCAGGTCGACCTCCCGGAAGGTGATGCGCCGGTCCAGGCCCGCGTCGGCGGCGCGGGTGCGGGCGCGGTCGAGGACGACGGGGGACAGGTCCACGGCGGTGACCTGCCAGCCGCGGCCGGCGAACCACAGCGCGTCCCCACCCTCCCCGCAGCCGAGGTCGAGGACTCGGCCCGGCGGCAGGTCGGCGACCTGCTCGACGAGGGCGGTGTTGGCCTCGCCGCTCCAGTAGTGCTCGGCCCTGCTGTACATCTCGTTCCACAGCTGCACTTCGGCGGTGCGGTCGCTCATCAGGTGCTCCTCGGGGTTCGGTTCAGCGGTTCGGTTCAGCGGAGTTTCGCGGCGGGTTCCCGCGAGCCGTGCAGGGCGCGGCGGGTGTCGGCCTCGACGAGGTCGGCGTTGACCTGGGCGGCGACGTTCGCCCCCGCGGCGGCGGCGCCGATGACGTTGCCGGTCAGGTCGGTGACGTTGCCCGCCGCCCACACCCCGGGCACCGCGGTCGCACCGGTGGCGTCGGCGGGCAGCCGGGTACCGACCAGGACATCGCCGCGGTACACCGGTTCGGTGCCGAGCCCGAGGTCGGCCAGGGCGCCGAGGCGGGCGGTGAACAGCGGCGCCACGACCAGCGCGTCGCAGGTCAGCAGCCGCCCGTCGACCTCGACGCCGGTGAACCGGTCCTCGTCCACCCGCACGCCCTGAACCGGGCCGGGCACGACGGTGATGCCGCGGGCGTCGAGCTTCGCGCGATCGTCGTCGCCGAGTTCGCCGAGGGTGTGCTGCAGCAAGGTGACCTGCGGGCTCCACTGCCGCCACAGCATTGCCTGGTGCAGCGACATCGGACCGGTGCCGAGCACGGCGATGTGCCGGTCGCGGACCTCCCAGCCGTGGCAGTACGGGCAGTGCAGCACCTCCCGGCCCCACCGCTGCGCCAGCCCCGGCACCGGCGGCAGTTCGTCGACCAGGCCGGTGGCGATCACCAGGCGTGCGGCGGTGACCGTGCTGCCGCCGTCGAGGGTGAGCCGGAACCCGCCGCCCGGTGCGCGTTCGGCGGCGACGACCTCACCGCCGGTGAACTCGGCGCCGTAGCGTTCGGCCTCGCCGCGCCCGGCCGCCACCAGTTCACCCGGCGAGGTGCCCTCGCGGCCCAGGTAGTTGTGCACGCCGTCGGCGGGGGCGTTGCGCGGCTCGCCCGCGTCGATGACGAGCACGCTGCGCCGGGCCCGTGCCGAGCTCAGCGCGGCGCTGGTGCCCGCCGCGCCACCGCCGACCACGACGATCTCGTAAGAGCGGTCCTGCAGATCCATGGGAATCCCTCCTCTGCAGCAGATGCTCCCCGTTCCACGCCGATCCGACAAAGAAAATTGCCGCAACCGCAAAAAACACGTCGTCCGCCCGACCAGAGTCCGCCCGAAGTCCCCTCAGCCGAAATCCCAGCGCTGCAACCGCAACGACCCCCGCATCGCAGGCACCCGCACCAACACCCGATAAGCACCCCGCACCGGCCCCGACAACACCGGCGAACCCGCCAGCAAGCCGATCACCGACTCATCCCGCACCGGCCGCACCCCCGCGACCAGCCCGCCCACGTCCTCCACCGGCCAGCGGAACACGAACCCGGCGCGCTGCAGCGCCCGCACCCGCCGCGACAACCCGACCATCCAGCCGGCCACCCCGTCGAACACCACCCGGCCCGCCGCGCAGCGCGCCACCACCCGCTCCAGCAGGCCGCGCACCTGCTCCCGATCCAGGTACATCAGCAGGCCCTCGGCGACCACCAGCGTCGGCCGCCCCGGCTCCACCCGCTCCCACCACCCCTGCTCGGTCACCGAGGCACCGATCACCACCACCTGCGGCGGCAGGTCGTAGACCTCGCGCCGCAGCCGCGCCACCTCCGGCTGATCCACGTCGAACCACACCGACCCCGCGGGCGGCCGCACCCGCAACGGCCGGCTGTCCAGCCCGCAACCCAGGTGCAGCACCTGGCCCTGCGGGTGCGCGGCGAAGAACTCCTCGACCTGCCCGTCCAGCCACCGCGCCCGCGCCGCCACCAGCGGCGCATCGCCCCGGCCGAGCGCGAACCTCCGGAAATCGTGGTCGATGCGCCGCACCAGGTCCGCCGCGAACGGATCACCCAGCAACGGCCGCCGCGACGCCGCATCGCACGCCCGCAGGTACAACGTCACCAGCGACGTCTCCGACACGCCCGCCCACCGCACCCCGCCACCCCTTCCCGCCCGGCACCACCGCGTTGCCGGAGCCCGCGCCCTCGGAAACACTCACCCCATGCCCCTGACCGGTGACTACCTGCCCAGCCCCACCCGGTGGGTCCGCGACCAGGTCGCCGTCGTCGAATCCTCCGGCGGCACCGAAGGCACCGTCCTGCACGGTGCACCGATCATCGTCATCACCAACCGGGGCCGCACCACCGGAGCCCTGCGCAAAGTGCCGGTGATGCGCGTCGAACACGACGGCCACTACCTCGCCGTCGCCTCCTACGGCGGCTCCGCCCGCCACCCCCGCTGGTACCACAACCTGCGCCACCACCCCCACGTCGAAGTCCAGGACGGCCCCCGCAAGCAGGACATGCACGCCCGCGAACTCACCGGAGCCGAGAAGAACGCGTGGTGGCACCACGCCGTCGACGTCTTCCCCCAATTCGCCGACTACCAGGCCAAGACCGACCGCGACATCCCGGTGTTCCTCCTCGAACCCCTCACCTGACGCACCCGACCGGAACCCCGAACACGACGGAGGGGCCCCACCGGCAACCCGGCAGAGCCCCTCCGTCAGCGCACCGCTCAGATCAAACCGAGCCCGCGCACCGCGTCCCGCTCCTCGACCAGCTCGTTCACCGAAGCGTCGATGCGCTCCCGCGAGAACTCGTCGACGTCCAAGCCCTGCACGATCTCGAACCGGCCATCCTTCGCGGTGACCGGGAACGACGAGATGATGCCCGCAGGCACCCCGTACGAACCGTCGGACACCACACCCGCCGACGTCCAGTCACCCTCCGGGGTGCCGTTGACCCAGGTGTGCACGTGGTCGATCGCCGCGTTCGCCGCCGACGCCGCCGACGACGCACCACGAGCCTCGATGATCGCCGCACCGCGCTTGGCGACCGTCGGGATGAACTCATCCGCCAGCCACGACCGCTCCACCTGCTCGGCCGCGATCTTCCCGCCGACCTCCGCGTGGAACAGGTCCGGGTACTGCGTCGCCGAGTGGTTGCCCCAGATCGTGAGCTTCTTGATGTCGGTGACCGTCGTGCCCAGCTTCTGCGCCAGCTGCGTCAACGCGCGGTTGTGGTCCAGCCGCGTCATCGCCGTGAACCGCTCCGCGGGCACGTCCGGAGCGTGCGACTGCGCGATCAGCGCGTTGGTGTTCGCCGGGTTCCCGACCACCAGCACCTTCACGTCATCCGCGGCACCCGCGTTGATCGCCTCGCCCTGCGGCTTGAAGATGCCGCCGTTGGCCTCCAGCAGATCACCGCGCTCCATCCCCTTGGTGCGCGGCCGCGCACCCACGAGCAGGGCCACGTTCGTGCCCTGGAACGCCGCGTTCGCATCGTCGAACACGTCCACGCTGCTCAACAACGGGAACGCGCAGTCGTCGAGCTCCATCGCGGTGCCCTCGGCCGCCTTCACGGCCTGCGGGATCTCCAGCAAGCGAAGCTTGATCGGGGTGTCGGCCCCGATGAGCTGCCCGGAAGCGATCCGGAACAGCAGCGCGTAGCCGATCTGGCCAGCGGCACCGGTGACGGTGACGGTGACGGGCGCTTTGGTCATAGGAGGAATCTTTCCTGCTCGCCGGACGGTTACCGACCGCGATGCTATCCCGCACCCGGCGCCCCGCACGCGCCGCCGCAACGGATCACAACCCGCACCCGCCCGGACCGATTCAGCACCCGCCCGAGCAGGCGATCAACCCAGCACGAAATCACTCGGCCGCACCCGCGGCACCTGCACCACCGCGTCGAACGCCGCCGCCACCGGAGTCGCCACGAACCCCTCCGCATGCCGGATCGACGACGGCCCCTCCCGCAACCCCCGCACATCCACCCCTACCGCACCCCGCCCCGCCAACCACGCCTCCACGCTGCCCACCTCGACCGGAGGCAACGGAGCCTCGTGCAACCACAACCCGCCCGGCGCCGCCGCATCCATCGTCAACCCCGTCGTCGTCCCCGCCTCGCAGGTCACCGCCACCGCCCGATACCCCGCACCCAGCACCGAATCCAGCTGCGCACCCGCAGGCACCACCTCCGCACCACCACCCACCGGCAACACCACCCGCTGCGCATGCCCGTTGTGCACCAGCAGCACGATCCGCGAACCCGGCCACCGCTCCAACAACCACCGCACCACCCCCGCCATGTACGCATCCCGCGACACCATCCGCGCACCACCCGCCACCAGCTCCCGCATGAACTGCTCCAACGCCCACACACCCCGCGCCGACCAGTACGCCACCGCATGCCGATCCCGCTCACCCACCGCACCCGCCACCCGCGCCAGCAGCTCACCCACCACCGCACCCACCGCATCCCGCTGCGCACCGCTCAACGCCGCATAACGACCCATCGCCAACCCGCTGTGCACCGCGGCGAACGACCCCACCGCCCGCCGCGCCCGCTCCAACACCGCCGACCCACCCGGATCGGCCACCGCCAAGAACTCCGCCAACACCGGCCACACCCGATCCGCACCACCCGACGAACCCGGCAGATCCACCCCCGCGAACCGCACCCCGCCCTCGAACGACCGCACCCAGCTCAACAGGTCCCGCACCTCGGCAGCCTCACCGAACCGGTAGCACAACCCCCGGGCCGCGACCTCCACCACCGGCGCACCACCCGAACGCACCCACTCGTCCACCGCCAACCCCTCGGCGAACCCCGACTCGAACGCCACCACGTCGAAACCCGCCCGCTCCACCAGCAACCGCGCCACCCGGTGCCGCACCCACCCGAACTCCCGCACGTCGTGGTTCGACTCACCCACCGCCACCACCCGCGCATCACCGACGACCTCCAGCAACGGCTCCAGATCGTCCAACGGCGCCACCGGATCCAACGACCCCAACTCGAACCGCACGCGCATCCCCCCGAACCCGGGCCAGGGGAGCGGCCCCCGGCGGAAGCGCAGCCTAAACCGGCCGCACCACCCCGCCACAACTCATTTCGCCCGCCCCGCCACGTACTCCGCACCCCGCTCCGACAACCGGTACGACTGCCCCGACCGCTCCACCAACCCCAGATCCGCCAACCACCACGCCTGCGCCTTCACCCGCGACACCGGACGACCCACCTCCGCCGCCAACTCCGCCGCCCGCACCCCAGGCCGATCCCGCACCGACTCCAACAACCACCGCGTCCACGGCCCCCGAGCCGAATCCACGTCCCACCCCGCCAACCGACGATCGATCGCCAACCGCTCCCGAGCACCCAACATCACCACACCACCACGCTAACCACCCCACCGATGATCACGACACGCCACCGGCACGGCAACGACCCAGCGCACCGAATACCCCGCACCCCCGAAAACCGCCACAATCAGCCCATGCTCCAGGCCTGCCTCAACGGCGCCCGCACCCCGCGCGAGCACCACCACCTGCCCGTGCACCCCGAACAGCTCGCCACCGCCGCAGCCACCTGCACCGCGGCCGGAGCCACCGAACTGCACCTGCACCCCAAACACCCCGACGGCACCGACAGCCTCGACCCGCACATCCTCGCCGCCACCCTGCTCGCCGTCCGCGCCGCCGCACCCGGCACCCCCATCGGCGTCACCACCGGAGCCTGGACCGCACCCGACCCCCGCGACCGCATCACCGCCATCCGCACCTGGACCGTGCTGCCCGACCACGCCTCGGTCAACTGGCACGAAGACGGCGCCGACGACATCGCCACCGCCCTCCTCGACCGCGGCATCGCCGTCGAAGCAGGCCTGCACTCCGGCACCGACGGACCCGACCGGTTCCGCACCGCACCCACCCGCGACCGAGTCCTGCGCGTCCTCGCCGAAGTCACCGACCCCACCGCCCGCGGCGCCGCCACCACCGCCGAGACCCTCCTCGACCGCATCGGACCCGCCCGCAGCCCCGTCCTGCTGCACGGCTCCGGCGCAGGCGCCTGGCCCGTGCTCACCCTCGCCGCCCACCGCGGACTCGACACCCGCATCGGCCTCGAAGACACCCTCCAGCTCCCCGACGGCGACATCGCCCCCGACAACGCCGCACTCGTCACCGCCGCCACCCGCATCCTCACCGGCCGCTGACACCGCACGCCCGCACCGGCGGCGGGGGAGCGGCAGCTCCTCGCGGCAGGCAGCAGGCAGCCGCGCCGTCGAACCGGGGTGCAGCGGACGCATGATCGACGCCCGGTGGAACAGGACCGGCGACCGGCGGAGGTGAACGGCGATCCGATGCCAGGGATGGGCGACCAGCCGAAGGACAGGCTGATCACCCACCTGTTCACGGTCCAGCGGCGCCTTCGACCTGATAGCGTCCGAACACGCCCGCTCAGACTGGAAACGGAAACGGGCTCCCGCGGGTGGCGCTGAGCCCGAGACGATGGGGGTTGATCGTCGTGATCTCAGCAGTGGCGCTCTTCGTGCTCGTGCTCGCGGTGGTGGTCGGCCTGCTCGCCCGACGCCGCCCCGCCCCTCGCGGTAGCGGCTACACCGCGGCCCCGTTCATCGGGGCCGGCGGCGCCCACCCCTCCACGCACAGCACCTCCGTGCACGACCGCGGATTCGACGGGGGCGACGTCAGCGGCGACCTCGACGGCGAGGGCCGCGGTAACGCCCGCAACGGTGACGGTGGCGGCGGCTGCTGAGACCTCCCGCACCGGCTTCGCGGGCGTAACGCAGCAGAAACCGCCCGAGAGCCGTTCCCGTTCACCTACGTCCAGTAATTCGTCCAGGCCGCCGCAGTGCGAGCAGCCCGACCACGCCGATCACCGGCGGCGCGTTCAGCCCGCCAACCCGGCACGATCCCGCAGCGGGCCCTCCGAGACCGCCACACCCGACTCGACGGACCCCGCACCGAACGCGCCCTGCTCAACTCCCGGTGACGGCAGGGGAGCGGAGCCCCGACACCGGCACCGGCACCAACTCCCGCGCCAACCCACCCCGCAACGTCGCCACCGCGTCCAACGGGTAGTTCTGCCGCACCCGCCACGAACCCCGATCACCCTGCCGCGGAAACGCATCGATCGACCGCTGCACATAACCCGACGCCAGATCCAGCAACGGCCGCGCCCGCAACCCCCGACCCGGCACCGGCACCACCGCCGACCAACCCCGCCGACCCATCAACCCCAACACCCGGCACACCAACCGCGACGACAAATCCGCCCGCAACATCCACGACGCATTCGAATACCCCACGCACACCGCGAAGTTCGGCACCCCCGACACCATCGCCCCACGCCACACGAACTGCTCCGACAACGCCACCACACCACCATCCACCCGCAACGACATCCCCCCGAACGCCAGCAACCGCAACCCCGTCGCCGACACCACCACATCCGCCGCCAACACCCGACCCGACCGCAACCGGACCCCCTCCGGAACGAACGACTCCACGTGATCCGTCACCACCTCGGCCCGCCCCTCCCGGACCGCCGCGTGCAGATCACCATCCGGCGCCGCGCACAACCGCTGATCCCACGGGTCGTACGACGGCGTGAAGTGCTCCCGCACCACCTCCGCATCCCGCAACGCCCGCACGTTCAGCCGCGTCAACAACCCCCGCGCCACCCGCGGAAAACGCTGGCAGAACTGGAAGAACGCCGTCGAGAACGCGATGTTCTTCCACCGCACCAACCGGCTCGCCACCCGCTCCGGCAACCACGACCGCAACCACTCCGCCTTCCGATCCCGCCCCGGAACCGGACTGACCCATGTCGGCGACCGCTGCAACATCGTCACCCGCGCCGCCGCCTCCGCCAGCGCCGGAACCAACGTCACCGCCGTCGCACCACTCCCGACCACCACCACCCGCTTGCCCGCGAGATCCAACCCCTCCGGCCAGAACTGCGGATGCACCACCTCACCACCGAACGACTCCACCCCCGGAAAAACCGGCTCATGACCACGCTCGTAGTCGTAATAACCCGCGCACGAGTACAGGAACCCGCACGTCAACACCCGCTCCGACACCACCCCGGCCGCATCCCGCACCGCCAGCCGCACCGTCCACCGCGACTCCGCACTCGACCACTCCGCGGCCACCACCTTCGTCCGATACCGGATCAACCCCTCGATCCCGAACTCCGCCGCCGTCTCCCGCACGTACCGCAAGATCGACGCGCCATCCGCCAACGGCCGCGAACCCCGCCACGGCCGGAACGAATACCCCAACGTCGCCATGTCCGAATCCGACCGCACCCCCGGATACCGGAACAGATCCCACGTCCCACCCGACACGTCCCGCGCCTCCAACACCACCAACGAACGCCCCGGGCACTCCGACCGCAACCGGTACGCCGCACCGATCCCGGACAACCCGGCACCCACGACCACCACATCGACGTGCTCGACACCCACCGCAGACTCCGACATGCCCCCAGTCTCCGCACCCACCACCAACCGATCTTGACGCCGCACGACAACTCCTTGACCCTCGACGACATGACGGTGATCCGCTCCGCAGGTCTGCGCGGCTTCCGCGCCACCGTCGCCGAACTCGGCGGCGACGCCGAGCACTTCGCCCGAGCCGCAGGCCTGCCCACCGCCGCACTCGACACCGACGACCTCCTCGTCCCCGAATGCGCCCTCGTCAACACCCTCGAGATCGCCGCCGCCGACCTGCACCGACCCGACCTCGGACTCCGCATCGCCGCTCGCCAGGACCTCGGCATGCTCGGCCCGCTCGCCCTCGCCATCCGCAACGCACCCACCATCGGCGACGCCCTCGACTGCGCCACCCGCTACCTGTTCGTCCACGCCAGCACCCTCACCATCACCCTCGACGACGACCCCCGCGGCACCCCCGGCATCGCCGCACTCCGCTACGCACTCCCACCCGACGCACCCACCTCCGGCCAAGCCACCGACCTCGGACTCGGCTTCCTGCACCGCGCCACCACCTTCCTCGCCGCAGGCCGATACGGACTCCGCACCGTCGAACTGCCCCACACACCCACCGCACCCCTGCACGTCTACGAGGAGTTCTTCGGCGCACCCATCACCACCGGCGCCCCCGCCGCCCTGCTCCGCCTGCCCCGCAGCCTCACCACCAAACCCCTCACCGGCGCCGACGGGCGCGTCCGCGAACTCGCCCTCGCCTACCTCGCCGAACGCACACCGGGGGAGAGCACCCACCTCGCCACCCGCGTCCGCAGCGTCCTCACCCAAGCCCTCGGCACCACACCACCCGAGATCAGCGCCATCGCCCACCTCATCAACCTGCACCCCCGCACCCTGCAACGCCGGCTCCGCGACGAAGGCACCACCTTCGCCGCACTCCTCGACGACGCCCGACGCCACGCCGCCCACCGCTACCTCACGAGCACCGACCTGCCCCTCGGCCGGATCGCCGCCCTGCTCGGACTCTCCGAACAATCCGCGCTCAGCCGCTGCTGCCGACGCTGGTGGCACACCACCCCCAGCGACGTGCGCCGTGTCGCACGAAGTCACGAGAACGTCGCGCCGGGTCAAGCCACCACGCCCACCACCGCGCACACTCGATCACCACAACGCTGAGCAAGGAGACGCATGCCCACCCTCGACCGCTACCGCTTCACCGGCGGCACCGCCGTCCTCACCGGCGCCGCCAGCGGCATGGGCGAACACATGGCCCACCAGCTCGCCGCCCGCGGCAGCGACCTCGTCCTCATCGACCGCGACGAAGCACGCCTCACCACCGTCGCCGACACCCTCCGCGGCACCCACCCGGACCGCACCGTGCACACCCACGTCGCCGACCTCGCCGACACCCCGGCCCTCGACGACCTCGCCCAGCGCATCCTCGCCGACGCACCCCGCATCACCCTGCTGATCAACAACGCCGGAGTCGCCCTCGGCGGAGCCTTCGACCAGCTCACCGGCGAGGAGTTCGACTGGGTCATCGACATCAACTTCCGCGCACCCGTCACCCTCACCCGGCTGCTGCTACCCCGGCTGGACGCGGGCGCGCACATCGTCAACGTCTCCAGCCTCTACGGCCTCATCGCGCCACCCGGGCAATCCGCCTACGCCGCCAGCAAGTTCGCGCTGCGCGGCTTCAGCGAAGCGCTCCGCCACGAACTCGCCGAACAGGGCATCGGCGTCACCACCGTGCACCCCGGCGGCATCCGCACCCGCATCGCCGAATCCGCCCGCGTCGCCAGCGGAGTCGACGAACAGCAGCTGGCCCGGGGGAGGGCGAACTACGCGAAGCTGCTGTCCTACCCGGCCGACAAGGCCGCCGCCCGGATCCTCGACGGCGTCGACCGCCGCAAGCGCCGCGTGCTGATCGCCTCCTCGGCCGTCATCCCCGACCTGTTGGCCCGGCTGTTCCCGACCCGCTACATGGACGTGCTCTACCGGCTGCAACCGAACTCGCGGCCATCGGCGCTGCGCGCGCGGTAGCGCTCAGCAGGCAGGGGAGAGGTGCACCCGCACGCGCTCGCGCAGCAGCTCGTACTCCGCCTGCATCCGCCGCAGCGGACCGCGCACGACCACCTCGCCGGGTCCGACGACCTCCTCGGCGGAGAACTGCTCCCGGGTCAGATCGACTTCGACGGAACCGAGCAGGTTTCACCAGTGGAAGTCGACCCGCGCACCGGCGACCCGGACCTCGCCGCGCAGCAGCTCGCCGCCGAGGAAGTCCTGCAGCACCAGAGCGGTCACGCCGCACTGGCCGCGCGCCGGATTCCGCGGCGACCACTTCGGGAGGTCCTCGGGCGCGCAGGTGTCGGCGCCCCAGGACCGGCGGAACGCGTGTTCGATCCCGGTCAACGTCATCGGCATGAGCACTGCTTACCGGTGGGGACCGACATCCGCGTGAACAGCCGGAATCCTCAGCTCATTCATCCCAGCTGAGCGGTTCCACCAGGCCGCGCAGCAGGGTGGTGAGTCGCTGTTGAAGAGCGGACGTGATCGGCCCGGTCAGGAGAGGTACCAGGGAGCTGTCCCAGACGAGTTTGTGCCTTGCGGGGTCGGGACAGCTGAGGACGGCGAGCATCCTCAGCTTGAGCAACAGGGGATCGGTTCCACCCGTAAGCCACTCGAGGGCGATTTCGACGATCTCCGCGGTGGTCTCCTGCAGAACAGGAAGGCACTGCTCGCCCAGGAGGCCTGCTCTCTCATCGAGTTCAGCCCGGGTGGGGCGGGTTCCTTCGGTTGCGATCGGCCGGTAGCCGTGCGAGCTCGTCCGTGATCGAATCAGCGAATCCCACGTCTGGGCGGCGAGTTCCCCGTCCGCGCAGGAGTCGATCTCGCCGCTCGTCTTCTCCGAACGAGCCAGGACGGAGACCACGCCCGCGACGACGTCGCACCAGAAGTGGTCCCCGATGCGAAGACGAACGTCTCGGCCATGACCGAGGCTGTCGAGGAGTTCTCCGGCTATTCGGCTGATCTCGTCAACGACGTGGATCAGTTGCGTCCGCTCGATGTCGTTCCGAACGAGCCGGTCGACGATGTCACGTGTGCGAGCGAACTCGATCGCCGTCTTGGTGTCGGTCCAGTTCAGGTTGCCGGCCGAACGCGTGGGCGACGATTTTCCGACATGGTGCTGGACCCGGTCTCGCTGCGCGGTGTCCGCCTTCTGCTGTCGATTCTTCGCCGTACTCGCCAGGGCTTGTTGCTGAGATGTCCGGTCCGTCGGCGGGGTGGCCAGGGCCGCGGCCCAACCGAGACGTCCCTTGGCTCCGTGGTTCGCATGGGCGCAGTTGCACCTGCATTCCCAATTGATCGCGTATTGGCAACTGCTTCCTGAGCACTTCACCACCGTGGCGCTCCTGTCGTCGCTCCAGCTGAACTCGACGATACGAGGAGTGATCACTTGGGCTAAGAGCCAATCCGGTGAGTTGTCACGGCATGGTCGGCCAGGAAAGTCCGGTACTGCGCAACGCACCGACAGGGCGCCGATGACGACCGACCCCGAGTGCTGGGACCACGGCGTCCGAAGCATGGATCTGCGAGCGCCTGTGCCCGGCGGGGAAGCGGGACGTGCGGTCCGGGAGTCCGGTCCTTCAAAGCGCTCCACGGGAGCAAGGGCAGTAGCCCGGATAACAGTCACTTTACATAATGTAGATTATCGGCACTTTGTCGACCTGGGGTTATCCGGCCGAGAAGGGGTCGATCGGCCGGGTCCGACGGGATGCGCCGGGTGTGGGATGCGGGCACGCGGATGGCAGTGCGTTCGGGTGCGATGAGCACCGCTGACCGTCCGGCGCGTCGGCGACATGCCGGGCCGCTGGCGCGGCGTCCGCGGTGATGCACCTCGAGGCCGTCGCGATGGCCGACGTGCCGCCGCGGCTTGGACCATCCCCGAGGTGGCCGTCTTCGCTGGTCCCGGCAGTCACCTTCAAAACGTCACAGTGACGTTTTGAAAGGTAGCTGCCGGTCGTGCGAAGTCGACCGGCGGTGAAGCCGACCGGCGGGCAAGATCCATCGAGCTCAGTTGATCAAGGGTCGGGCCGGCAGCCAGGCCGCTCAGCCGAGTCACCGCGGATCG
This sequence comes from Saccharopolyspora sp. NPDC047091, assembly GCF_040643635.1. NCBI lineage: Bacteria > Bacillati > Actinomycetota > Actinomycetes > Pseudonocardiales > Pseudonocardiaceae > Saccharopolyspora > Saccharopolyspora sp. NPDC047091. Next base: position 2,289 of record NZ_JBEYUS010000103.1, on the reverse strand, counting down.
CGTCATCAGGCGCACCGGTCGGCGCGGGACGACACGGCACACCGAGACGCGAACACGTCGAACCCGTGCAGCACCGGCCGACACCGCGCCGACCGGGATCCCCCGGGATCGGACCCCCGTCCCCTTCTCCATTTGATGGATAATCAACGTTATCCACCAAAAACCCCTTTGATCAACTTCGAGATCCACCGCTCTCGTCCCGTGCTCCGGCGTTCCCCCGTTGAGCAGCTTCCCCAGTCGAGCATCGCCGCCTCCCCGGCAGCCACCTTCCCCGGACCAAGCCCCTCACGATCCGCCCCCGCTCCGCCATTCCGATCACCCCCACCCCCACCACCGCATAGACTCCGCCGGCCGTTCACCACACCCCCGGAGGAAGCACATGCCGAACCACCCCGACGTACCGATCGACCCGTCCAACGCGGCCCAGTCCGAGGCGTGGGGCGGCGAACAGGGCGAGTTCTGGGCGGAGCGCGCCGAGCGCTTCGACGAGGGCGTCGCCGCCTACCACGACCGGTTCCTGGAAGCGGCCGGGATCGGACCGGCGGCGCGGGTGCTCGACGTCGGGTGCGGCAGCGGGCAGGTCACCCGCGATGCGGCGCGGCGCGCGGCGGAGGGCTGGGCGCACGGCGTCGACCTGTCCGCGCCGCTGGTCGAGTCGGCGCGCCGAGTGGCGCGGCGGGAGGGGGTGTCGAACGCGTCGTTCGAGCGGGCCGATGCGCAGGTGCACCCCTTCCCCACCGTCGACCTGCTGTTGAGCAGGCACGGTGCGATGTTCTTCGGTGCTCCCCGCGAGGCGTTCGCCCACCTCGGGCGGGTGCTGGCCCCGGGTGGCGGCATGGCGCTGCTGACGTGGCAGCCGGCGCGGCTCAACCCGTGGATGGGTGGTTTCCGCTCGGCGCTCTCGGGCGGCCGGGAAGGTGCGCCGCCTGCGGAGGGGCCGGGTCCGCTGTCGATGAGCGATCCGGGTTCGGTGCGGACGCTGCTGGAGTCGGCGGGTTTCGAGCGGGTGCGGCTGGAGGACTGGCGGGAGCCGATGTACTTCGGCCGGGATGCCGCGGACGCGTGCCGGTTCGTCACCGGCCAGTTCGCTGGGTTGCTGGCGGAGCTGGACGTGGCGGAACGGGACCTCGCGCGGCAGCGGTTGCTGGAGCTGCTGGCCGAGCACGAGTCGGAGCGGGGCGTGCTGTTCGAGTCGGCGGCGTGGCTGGTTCGGGCGAAGCGGCCGTGACCTGGGGCTGCGGGGTGTAGGGATCTCGTCGGCGCGGGTAGCCGGATGTCGGTCCACTCCAGGGAGGTCGAGGTCATGCTGCCCAGGCACGAACGCCGCCGCATCGCGGAAATCGAGAAGGGTCTGGTTCTGCAGGACCCCGATTTCGCCGACCGGTTGCGGAGGGCGGAGCTGCCCGGCCGGGCGCGACCCGGGGTGCGGGTCGTGCTGGGGTGCGTCGCGGTGGTGGCGGCGTTGTTGTGCATGGTGCTCGGCGAGGTGGCGGGTTTCCTGCTGGCCGGGTTGTTGGCGACGGTGCTGCTGGCAGCGCGGGATTGGCGGCTGCTGACGTCGTGATCGCGGTTCAGGGTCTCCAGCGGGCGCGGTAGCCGGGCCGGTCGGAGTAGGGCAGTCCGAGCAGGGCGCGGGTGGCGCAGCCGCGTTCGTCCTCGGGCGGGTAGGCCTCGCCGAGGCGGTCGCAGGGTCCGGTTCCCGAGCCGCAGAGCTGGTGCCGGCGCAGCAGCCTGGTTTTGAGCTCGCATTCGCGGAAGCCGCGGAAGACGGTGCCGCCGCAGGGTTTGGCGTTGCCCGCTTCGACGTCTTCGCGCATCCAGCGCAGCAGTTCGAGGTCGATGTCGATCTGTCGTCGCAGGAACTCGGCGAACCGGTTCATGGTCGTCCCCCACCGCGGTACGCGGGTACCGCCCGTCCGTCCGTCGGGTGCGCGGCGCCGGGTGTCGGCCCGCCCGGATGGGGACGTCGAGGGTGGCCGGTTGTGACGCGGGGTGTGGTGGTCATGCCCGGGTGTGGTCGTTCGGGTGGATGTCGAGCACCGCGCGGCTCGCGGCGCCTGGTGCGCCGGTGACTGCCACGAGCACGGGGGTCCCTCCGTCGTCGTTCGTGTTGACCGTCCGACGGTACCCAGGGCGGGCTGCGGGGATCACCCGCGAGAGTCGGCCTCGTCGTGGGCGGTCTCGGTCACCGCAGTCTGGCGAGCAGATCGGCATCCGGTTCAGCACCACCACGCGTCCGCGGCGCAGCACGATCTGGTCGACGCCGGAGGTGCGGCCGGTGAGCACGTC
>NZ_JBEYUS010000102.1:0-15823 GCF_040643635.1 Saccharopolyspora sp. NPDC047091 | reverse complement strand
GAAGAACCCAACCAGTTCCGCGCGCTCACCCGCGCCTACGCCGCGTCTCCCACCGGGTCGGCCTCGCTGGGCACCGTCAAGAACAACCTGGGCCACACCCAGTTCGCCGCCGGGATCGCCGGGGTGCTGAAGTCGCTGCTGGCGCTGCGGCACCGGCGGATCCCCGGCTGGCCCGGCTTCGGCGAGCCGAACGCGGCGCTCGCGCTGGACGGCAGCCCGTTCCGCATCGACCGGGACACCCGCGATTGGCCGGAACCCGCCTCGGGACCGCGCCGCGCCGCGGTGAGCTCGTTCGGCGCCAGCGGCACCAACGCGCACGTGGTGCTGGAGGAGCACCGCGGCGCCCCGATCGCCGACACCCCCGGCGAGCACGCCTTCCTGCTGTCGGCGCGCACGCCCGCCGCGCTGCGGTCCGTGGTGGAGCGGCTGCTCGCGCACCTCGACCGGGAACCCGGCCTGCCCGCCGCAGCCGTCGCGCACAGCCTCGCCGCCGGGCGCAGCCACTTCCCGCACCGGCTCGCCACCACCGCCGCCGGCCTGCCCGCGCTGGCCGACCGGCTGCGCGGCTGGCTCGCCGGGAACGCCGGGCCGGAGGTGCTGACCGGGGAGACCGCCGCCGATCCGCGGCCCGTCGACGGGGACCGCGCGCTGGCACCGCAGGAGCTCGCGCGGGCGTACGTGCGCGGGGAGGTGGACCGGTTCGCCGCGAGCTTCCCGGCCGCCGCGCGCCGCCAGGTGCCGCTGCCGACCTACCCGTTCGAGCGGCAGCGGTACTGGATCGAACGGCCCGCCGCCGCGCACACCGCCGGCCCCGCACCCTTCGAGGCGGCTCCCGCCACATCCGAGGCGGCCGCGACCGCGCGGCCCGCGGCGGTCACCGCTCCGGCGGACCCCGCCTACCGGATCCGGCTCAGCGGTGACGAGTTCTTCCTCGCCGACCACCACGTCAACGGCCGCGCCGTGCTGCCCGGCGTGCTCTCGCTGGAGTTCGCCCACCGCGCCGCCACCGGCGACCGCACCGCGCCGCTGCGGCTGCGCGACGTGGTGTGGCCCGCGCCGTTTCCCGTCGCCGACGACGGCGCCGAGCTGGCGGTGCGCCTCGACGGCGACGCGTTCCGGGTGCTGCGCGACGGCACCGAGGTGCACGCCCAGGGGCGCATCGCGGAACCCGCCGCCCCGCAACCGGAATCCCTCGACGCGCTGCGCGCCCGCTGCGCCCACCGCACCCTCACCCGGCAGCAGTGCCACGACGCGCTGGAAGCCGTCGGCATCCGGCACGGCGACCGGCTGCGCGCCGTGCAGGGTCTGTCCATAGGGGACGGTGAGGTGCTGGCCCGGCTGGAACTGCCCGCGGGCACCGGTGCTCCCGGCGAGTTCGCGCTGCACCCGGCGATGCTGGACAGCGCCATCCAGGCCGTCGTCGGCCTGCACGGCGACACCACCGGCGCGCTCGCCGAACGCCGCGGCGCGCCCGCGCTGCCGTTCGCGCTGGAGCACGTCGACCTCTTCACCCCCACCACCGCGCGCATGTGGGCACACCTGCGCCACGCGGCGGGCTACGAACCCGCCCCCGACCGGGACGTGACCAAAGTGGACATCGACCTGTACGACGACGGCGGACGGCTCAGCGCGAGCCTGCGCGGCTACGCCTCCCGCCAGGTGACCGGCGCCGAGGAGCCCGCCGCCACGCTGCTCGCCCCGAGCTGGGACGCGCTGCCCGCGGACGACGACGCCCCGCACCGGCCCGCTCCGCAGGCCCGCGTGGTGCTCGTCGGCGGCACTCCCGAGGAGCAGGCCGCGCTGCGCCGCCACCACCCGGCCGCCACCGTCCTCGACGTCGTCGCCGAGGCCACCGTCGAGCAGCTCACCGCACTGCTGCCCGCCGACGTCGAGCACGTGTATTGGACCGCCCCGGCCGCCGACGGCCCGGAGCAAGCCCCGATCGCGCTGTTCCGGCTGGTCAAGGCGCTGCTGGCCGGAGGTGCCGACGCCCGCGAACTCGGCCTCACCGCGCTCACCCGCCGCGCGCGGCTGCTGCCCGGCGACACCGGCTCCGACCCGGCGCAGGCCGGGGTGCACGGATTGCTCGGCACCGTGGCCAAGGAGTACCCGCACTGGCAGGTCCGCGGTGCCGACCTGGACGGACCGGTCCCGTGGTCCGAGGTCCGCGCGCTGCCCGCCGACCCGAACGGCGAAACCCTCGCGCACCGCCACGGCGAGTGGTACCGGCAGCGGCTCCTCGAAGTCCCCGCGCCCGGCGCCACCGCCGCACCTCCGCAGCCCGGCGGCGTCGTCGTCGCCATCGGCGGTGCGGGCGGCATCGGCCAGGTGTGGACCGAGCACCTGCTGCGCCACCACGGCACCCAGGTCGTGTGGCTCGGCCGCCGCCAGCAGGACGCCGAGATCACCGCGAAGCAGGACGCGCTCGCCGCGCACGGCCCGCGCCCCGACTACGTGCGGGCCGACGCCACCGACCGGGACGCGCTCGCCCGCGCCCGGGACGAGATCGTGCGCAGGCACGGCCCGATCACCGGGGTGCTGCACTCGGCGATCGTGCTCGGGGACCAGACCCTCGCCCGGATGGACGAGGAACGGTTCCGCACCACCTTCGCGGTCAAGGCCGACGTGTCGGTCAACCTCGCCGAGGTGTTCGCGGGCCAGCCGCTGCGGTTCGCCGCGTTCTTCTCCTCGATGCAGGCGTTCTTCAAGGCACCGGGCCAGGCCAACTACGCGGCGGGCTGCACCTTCGCCGACGCCTGGGCCGAGACCCTCCAGGACCGGCTCGGCTGCCCGGTGAAGGTGCTGAACTGGGGCTACTGGGCGGGCGTCGGCATCGTCACCGCCGACGGCTACCGGCAGCGGATGGCGCAGCTCGGCCTCGGCTCCATCGAACCCGAGGAGGGCATGGCCGCGTTCGACGCACTGCTGGCCTCCCCGCACCCGCAGCTGGCGCTGCTCAAGGCCTCGGACAGCCGCAGCATCGACGGCCGCTACTCCGAGGACGCGCTCACCCACCTGCCCGCCACCACGCCGTCGCTGATCGGCGAGCTGCGCGCGGGCAGGCCGGACCGGCACGACGAGGTCGCCCGGCTGCGGGCCGGCGCGGACGGGCACGCCGGGTCGATGCACGACGCGCTGGTGCGCATCACCTGGGCGCTGCTGCGCTCGCTCGGGCTGTTCGCCGACGACCGCGCCGCCACCGCCGCCGAATGGCGCGCCGTCGGCGGCGTGCAGGACCGCTACCAGCGGTGGATGCGGCACAGCCTCACCGTGCTCGCCGAAGCCGGGCACCTGCGCCACGACGGCGATGACCGCTACGCCCGCACCGACGCCCGCCCGGTCGACCTGGACGCCGCCTGGGCGGACTGGGACCGGGACAAGGACCGCTGGCTCACCGAGGACGCCAAGCGCGCCCAGGCCGTGCTGGTGGACACCACGCTGCGGGCGCTGCCGGACATCCTCACCGGGCGCCGCCCCGCCACCGACGTGATGTTCCCCGGCACCTCGCTGCACCTCGTCGAGGCCGTGTACAAGAACAACCCGGTCGCCGACTACTTCAACGACGTGCTCGCCGACACCCTCGTCGACTACCTGCGGCGGCGGCTGGAGCAGGACCCCGGCGCGCGGCTGCGCATCCTGGAGATCGGGGCGGGCACCGGCGGCACCAGCGCCGTCGTGTTCCGCCGCCTGCAACCGTGGGCCGAGCGCATCGAGACCTACCGCTACACCGACATCTCCAAGGCGTTCCTGCTGCACGCCAAGAAGGCCTACGGCCCGATCGCGCCCTACCTGGACGGCCGGATCTTCAACGCGGAGCAGCCGCTGGCGGGCCAGGACACCGATCCCGGCCAGTTCGACGTGGTCATCGCCACCAACGTGCTGCACGCGACCCGCAACATCCGCAACACGCTGCGCAACGCGAAGGCCGCGGCCCGGCCGAACGCGGTGCTGCTGCTCAACGAGCTGTCCGACAACATCGTGTTCAGCCACCTCACGTTCGGGCTGCTGGACGGCTGGTGGCTCTACGACGACCCGGCGCCGCGCATCGCCGGGTCTCCCGGGCTGTCCCCGGAGAACTGGACCCGGCTGCTGGCCGAGGTCGGGTTCCGCAGCGCGTTCGTCGGCGCCGAGGGGGCCGACGACCTCGGCCAGCAGGTGATCGTGGCCGAGAGCGACGGCGTGGTGCGCCAGCCGCGCGAGGTGTCCGCGTTCCGCGGGGTGCTGGCGGACGCGGCCCCGGTGCGCCCGGTCGCCTCGGCCGAACCGGTCGAGAACCCCGCTGCGGCGGCGGGAACCCGTTCGTCCGATCTGGACGGTGCGCGGCGGGTGCGGGAAGCCGCCGCCGACTACTTCCGGGGGCTCGTGGCCGAGACGCTGCAGCTGCCCGTCGCCGACATCCGCTCCGACGTGCCCTTCGACCGCTACGGCATCGATTCCATCCTGGTGGTGCAGCTGACCGACGCGGTGCGCCGGGTGCTCGACGACGTGGGCAGCACGCTGTTCTTCGAGGTCCGCGACGTGGACGGGCTGGTGGCGCACTTCCTGCGCACCCAGCCGGAGGCGCTCGCGGCGCTGGTCGGGGTGACCGCGGAGGAGGAACCGGTCGCCGCGGCCGTTCAGGCACCGGCCGATACCGCGACTCCGGCCACCGCTTCGACCCCCGCGACTCCGGCCCCCGCGACTCCGGCTGCTGCGACTTCGGGCACCGCGAGCCCGGCCGCCGCGAGCCCGGCCACCGCCACGTCGCCCGCCGCCACCGCGCCCGCCGCCACCGCACCCGCCCCCGCTCCGGCCGTCGTCGAACCGGCGTCCGCCGACCGGGGCACCGCCATCGCCGTCGTCGGCATGGCCGGGCGCTACCCGGGAGCCCGCGACCTCGACGAGTTCTGGGCGAACCTGCTCGCCGGCCGGGACGGCATCACCGAGATCCCGGTGGACCGCTGGGACCACGACCGCTACTTCGACGAGCGGCCCGGCGTGCCCGGCAAGACCTACGCCAAGTGGGGCGGATTCCTCGACGGCGTCGACGAGTTCGACCCGCTGTTCTTCGGCATCTCGCCGAAGGCGGCGTCCACCATGGACCCGCAGGAGCGGCTGTTCCTCCAGACCGCGTACTCGGCGCTGGAGGACGCCGGCTACACCCGCGACGCGCTGCGCGCCGCCGCCCGCGCCCGGGTCGGCACCGACGCCGGGGACGTGGGCGTGTTCGTCGGCGCCATGTACTCCGAGTACCAGCTGCACGGCGCCGAGCGGACCGCGCTGGGCGATCCGGTGGTGGTGCCCGGCAGCCTCGCCTCCATCGCCAACCACGTGTCGTACTTCTTCGACGCGGGCGGTCCCAGCGTCGCCGTCGACACCATGTGCGCCTCCTCGCTCACCGCGATCCACCTGGCCATCGCCGCGCTGGAGCGCGGTGAGTGCGGGGTGGCGCTGGCGGGCGGCGTGAACCTGTCGCTGCACCCGAGCAAGTACCTGATGATCGGCGAGAGCCGGTTCGCGGCGAGCGACGGCCGCTGCCGCAGCTTCGGCGAGGGCGGCGACGGCTACGTGCCCGGCGAGGGCGTCGGCGCCGTGCTGCTGCGCCCGTTGGCCGACGCGCTCGCCGACGGGGACCGGGTGCTCGGCGTGATCCGCGGCAGCGCCGTCAACCACGGCGGGCACACCCACGGCTTCACCGTGCCCAACCCGAACGCGCAGGCCGCGGTGATCCGCCGCGCCTGGCGCGAGTCCACCGCGGACCCGCGCGACATCGGTTACCTGGAGGCGCACGGCACCGGCACCTCGCTGGGCGACCCGATCGAGATCGCCGGGCTCTCCGCCGCGTTCGCCGAGTTCACCGAGGACCGCGAGTTCTGCGCCATCGGGTCCGCCAAGTCCAACATCGGGCACCTGGAATCGGCTGCCGGGATCGCGGGGCTGAGCAAGCTGCTGCTGCAGCTGCGCCACGGCACCCTGGTGCCCTCGCTGCACGCCGAGCGCACCAACCCGAACATCGACTTCCCGCGGACCCCGTTCGTGCTGCAGCGCGACGCGGGGCCGTGGCGGCGGAACGGCGACAAGCCGCGGCTGGCCGGGCTCTCCGCGTTCGGTGCGGGCGGTGCCAACGCGCACCTGCTGGTCGAGGAGCACCTCGTCCCCGAACCGGGCCCGCGCCCGGTGGAGCCGGTCCTGGTGGTCCTCTCGGCCGCCGACCCGGAGCGGCTGCGGGAGTCCGCCGGCCGGTTGCGGGACGCGCTGCGCGCGGGGGAGTGGTCCGACGCGGACCTCGCCGACATCGCTTACACGCTGCAGGTCGGCCGGGAGGCGATGCGCGCCCGGTTCGCCGTGGTCGTGCGCGACCTCGACTCGCTGGTCGCGGCGCTGGACACCTGCGCGGGCGGCGGCACGCCCGCGGGCGGGCACGTGCGCGACGGTGCGAGCGGCGCCGCGCAGGGCTTCCTCGCCGACGAGGACTTCCAGGAGACCGTGCTGCGCTGGGTGCGGCGCGGGAAGCTCGCGCCGCTGGCCGAGGCGTGGGCCGGTGGGCTGCACGTCGACTGGGCACGGGTGCACGCCGACGGGCCGCGGCCGCGCAAGGTCGGGCTGCCCGGATATCCGTTCGCGCGGGAGAAGTACTGGTACACCGACGGGCTCGGGGAACCGCCCGCGAACCCGGTGGCGCGCGCGGAGGTCGGCTCGGGCCAGGGCCAGGGCCAGGGCCAGGGCCAGGGCCAGGGCCAGAGCCAGGGCCAGAGCCAGAGCCAGAGCCAGGGCCGGACGCTGCCCGCTGCGGCCACCGGCGCCGAGGTGACCGCCGCGATCCCGACCGCCGCGATCCCGACCGCCGCGATCCCGACCGCTTCGGCCGCCACCGCCGCGACCCCCATCACCCCGAATTCCACCACCCCGCCCGCGAAACCCCACGAGATCCCCGCGGGCGACCTCACCCTGCACCCCGTGTGGGAACCGGCGCGGCTGCTGCGCGGCAAGCCGTTCCCCGCCCGGGACGCGCGACTGGTGGCCATCGGCCTGGAACCCGCCGAGCTCGCCGCGCTGCGCGAGCGGCACCCGCACCTGGTGGAGCTCGGCGCCGACGACGCGGACCGGATCACCACCCCCGTCGACCACGTGATCATGCGGTTCCCGACCCGGATCGCGACGGCCGCGGCGGAGCGGATCGCCGACCAGCGCACCGCGACCCGGCGGCTGTTCCGGGTGCTGCGCGCGATCACCGCGCTCGGCCTGGACGACGAGCCGCTCGGGCTCACCCTGCTCACCCGCGACGCCTTCGACCCGGAGGGCACCGGCACGGCCGATCCGGCGCAGGCCGGGCTGCACGGGCTGCTCGGCGGCCTGGCGAAGGAGCAGCCGCACTGGCGGCTGCGCGCCGTGGACCTCGCCGACGGCGAACCGTTCGTCCCGGCCGAGGTGTTCGCGCTGCCCGCGGACCGGCGGGCGCACCCGTTCGCCCGCCGCGGCGGCCAGTACCTGCGCAGGCAGCTGCTGCCGGTGGCGGACGTCCCGGCGCCGGCGGCACCGGTGCTGCGCCGCGGCGGCGTGTACGTGCTCATCGGTGGTGCCGGTGACCTGGGGGTCATGCTCACCGAGTACCTGCTGCGCGCCCACGACGCCCGCGTGGTGTGGGTCGGGCGCCGCGCCGAGGACGACTCGATCCGCGCGAAGGCCGCGCAGGTCGCCGCCGGTGGCCGCGCCCCCGAGTACCTGTCCGCGGACGCCGCCGATCCGGCCGCGCTGGCCGGGATGCGGGACGAGGTGCTGCGCCGCCACGGCCGCATCGACGGCGTGGTGCACCTGGCGATGGTGTTCAGCCACACGCCGCTGGCCGAGATGACCGAGTCCGAACTGGACGCGACGCTCGGCGCGAAGGTCGATCCGTGCGTGCACTTCGCGGACGTGTTCGCGGGGCACCGGCTGGACTTCTTGCTGCTGATCTCCTCGCTGGTGAGCTTCATCCGCAACGCTAACCAGGCGCACTACTCGGCGGCCTGCGCGTTCGAGGACGCCCGCGCCGCCGAGCTGCGCACGGAACTCGGGTTCCCGGTGAAGGTGGTGAACTGGGGCTACTGGGGCAACGTGCCGGACGAGCTGCTGCGCGACGTGACCGCGATGGGGCTGGCGCCGATCGACGTGTCCACCGCGATGGGGGCGATCGAGCGGCTGCTGGCCGGGCCGCTGGACCAGATCGGGTTCATGCGCCTCGGCAGGCCGCTGCCGGTCGAGGGCGCGCTGCCCGGGGAACTCCTGCAGCAGCACCCCGCCTCGCCGACCCGAGCCGTCGAGGCCGCGCCGGTGGCGCTGCCCGCCGCGCTCGCCGAGCACCACGCCGGACCGGTGCCGGGCGAGATCGACGCGGCGCTGAGCCGCTGCGTCGCCGCCGAGCTGCGCGCGGCGGGCCTGGACCCGTCCGAGGACCCGGCGCAGCGGCACGCCCGCGGGGTGGACGCCCGCTTCGACGGCTGGCTGACCGCGACGCTGCGCACCCTCACCGAGCACGGCCTGATCGACGCCACCGGGAACTGGGCACCGGGCACCGAGGACGCGGCCGCGGCGCGCGCCGACTGGCAGCGGGAAGCGCCGCGGTGGGCCGAGCTGAACGCGGACCTGCGGGCCCCGCTGCGGCTGCTGGACCGCACCCTGCCCGCGCTGGGCGACGTGCTGCGCGGCCGCACCACCGCCACCGACGTGCTGTTCCCGCAGGGCTCGTTCGACCTGGTCGCCGGGGTGTACCGGGACAACCGGGTGGCCGAGCACTTCAACGCGGTCCTCGCCGAGCAGGTCGTGGCGCACCTGCGCGCCCGGCAGGCCGCCGACCCGGCCGCCCCGCTGCGGGTGCTGGAGGTCGGCGCGGGCACCGGCGGCACCACCGGGCCGGTGCTGGACGCGGTGGAGCGGAGCGGCCTCCGGCTCGCCGAGTACTGCTTCACCGACCTGTCGCAGGCCTTCCTGCACAACGCGCAGGACACCTTCGGTCCGGGCCGGGACTTCCTCGGCTACCGGCTGTTCGACGCGGCCACCCCGCCGCAGGAGCAGGACCTGGACACCGGGGCGTTCGACGTGGTGATCGCGGCGAACGTGCTGCACGCGACGGAGAACATCCGGCCCGCGCTGCGGCACGCGAAGGCGCTGCTGCGCGGCGGCGGACTGCTGGCGCTCAACGAGATCAGCGGGTTCTACCTGGTCAACCACCTCACGTTCGGGCTGCTGGACGGCTGGTGGCTCTACGACGACGCCGAACTCCGCGCGCCCGGCAGCCCCGCGCTGTCGCCGGAGAGCTGGCGGCGGGTGCTGCACCAGGAGGGCTTCACCGGGCTCGCGCACCCGGCGGCGGACGCGCTGGCGCTGGGCCAGCAGATCGTCGTCGCGCACAGCGACGGGCTCGCCCGTGCGCCGAGGGCGGAACCGCAGGTGACCGAGCTCGCCCCGGCCGCCGCGCCGGTCGTGGAGCGGGCGACCACCACGGTCGGTGACGTGGTGCTGGCCGCGCTCGCCGAGGCGCTGCGGATGCCGGCGGAGCGGATCGGCCTGGAGCAGGCGTTCGCCGACTACGGGCTGGACTCCATCGTCGGCGCGAAATTCGTGCAGCGGCTCAACGAGGAACTGGGCGTGGACCTGCTGACCACGGTCATCTTCGACTACCGCAGCGTCGCGCAGCTCGCCGCGCACATCGCCGCGGATCACGCGCCGGAGCTGCCCGCCCTGCCGGAACCGGCCGCTCCGACGTCGGGAACCACCGTTCCGGCACGGGGACATCACGGCACAGCAGAGGAATCCACCGTCCTCGCAGGCGAATCGGCCTTCCCGGCAGGGAAATCCGCCGTTCCGACAGGCGAATCGACCGCCCGTGCGGCGGAATCCGCCGTGGCGACCGGACGATCCTCCGCGAGCGCACCGGACCCGAGCACCGCCGCACCCGCGGCGCGTCCCCGCGCCACCCGCGAACCCATCGCGATCGTCGGCATCAGCGGCCGGTTCGCCGGATCCCCCGACGTGGACGCGCTGTGGCGGCACCTCGCCGCCGGTGACGACCTGGTCGGCCCGATCGAGCGCTGGGACCTGTCCGATGTGGACGACCTGGACTGCCGGGCGGGCAGCTTCCTGGACGGCATCGACGAGTTCGACGCGAACTTCTTCAACCTCACCGGCATCGAAGCCACCTACACCGATCCGCAGCAGCGGCTGCTGCTGGAGCAGGCGTGGGCGGCGCTGGAGAACGCCGGGCACGCGAGCACCGAGCTCAGCGGCCGCCGCTGCGGCGTGTACGTCGGCTGCACCGGCGGCGACTACACCGAGTGGTTCGACGAGTCGCCGCCCGCGCAGGCCGCGTGGGGCAACGCGCCCTCGGTGGTGCCGGGCCGCGTCGCCTACCACCTGAACCTGCACGGACCGGCGATCGCGGTGGACACCGCCTGCTCCAGCTCGCTGGTCGCGGTGCACCTGGCCTGCCAGGGGCTGTGGGCGGGGGAGACGGAGCTCGCCCTCGCCGGCGGGGTCAGCGTCACCACCACCCCCGGCACCCAGCTCGCCGCCGGGCGCGGCGGGATGCTGTCGCCGACCGGGCGCTGCCACACCTTCGACGCGGCCGCCGACGGGTTCGTGCCCGGTGAGGGCGTGGGCGTGGTGGTGCTGCGCCGGTTGTCGGACGCGCTCGCCGACGGCGACCACGTGCACGCCGTGATCCGCGGTTCGGCGGTCAACCAGGACGGGGCCACCAACGGCATCACCGCGCCCAGCGCGCTGTCCCAGGAACGCCTGATCCGGCAGGTGCACGAGGACTTCGGCATCGACCCGGCCGAGATCGGCGTGATCGAGGCGCACGGCACCGGCACCCAGCTCGGCGACCCGCTGGAGTGCCAGGCGCTGTCCGCCGCGTTCGCCGGGGCGCCGGGGCCGATCGAGCTCGGCTCGATCAAGACGAACCTCGGGCACACCACCTCGGCCGCCGGTGTCGCCGGGCTGCTCAAGCTGGTGCTGTCGCTGCGGCACGGGCAGATTCCGGCCTCGCTGCACTTCCACGAGCTCAACCCGGCGATCCGGTTGGACGGCGGGCCGTTCCGGGTGAACACCGAGCTGCGGCCGTGGACGCCGAACTCCCGCGGCCGCCGCACCGCCGGGCTCAGCGGGTTCGGGTTCAGCGGCACCAACGGGCACCTCGTCGTCGAGGACGTCCCGGCGGCCCCACGCGGCGACACCGGAGGCTCCCACCTGGTCGTGCTCTCCGCCCCGCAGCAGGCCCCGCTGCGGCAGCGCGTCGCGGACCTGCGGGCGCACCTGGACGCCGCACCGGAGGCGGTGCTCGGCGACGTGGCCCACACCCTCGCGCGGGGACGCGACCACCACGCGCACCGCGCCGCGTTCGTCGCCGCCGACCGGGAATCCCTGCTGCGGCAGCTGTCCGGGTGGCTGGACGGCGCGCCCGTCGCGGGCGATCCCGGGCACGAGGCGGTGCGGGACCGGTACCTGTCCGGTGCGGCGGTCGACTTCGCGCCGCTGTTCGCCGGGCTGGACGTGCGGCGCACCCCGCTGCCCGCCTACCCGTTCCAGCGCAAGAGCTACTGGGTGTCGGGCGAGCCGCCGAAGCGGGCGAGCCGCGGCACCGCCGCCGCGGCGCCGAATCCGAGGGTCGCCCAGCCCGCGGCACGTCCCGCGCTGGACGAGGCATCGCTGCGCTACCTGGTCGGGGAGCGGGTGCTCGGCGAGCTGTCCCGGGTGCTCATGATGGAACCCGACGAGATCGACCCGCAGGCATCGTTCTCCGACTTCGGCGTCGACTCCATCCTGAGCGTGAAGCTGGTGCGGGCGGTGAACGCGGCGCTCGGCGTGGACCTGCCGAGCACGGCGCTGTTCGAGCACAGCTCGCTGGACCGGCTGGTGGCGCACCTGCTGGACGGGCACGCCGCCGTCCTGCGCGACTCGCTCGCGGATCCCGAGGACGTGGCGAGCCCGCTGAACGCGGTGCCCGCCAACGGGTTCGACGTGGCGGCCGGGGTGTCGGCCGGGGGCTCCGGGGCGAACGGTGTCGCCGCGAACGGTTCCGCGCTGAACGGTTCCGCGCCGAACGGTTCTGCGGTGCACGGTTCTGCGGTGCACGGTTCCGCGCCGAACGCTTCTGCACCGAACGGTTCCGCGCCGAACGGGACGGCACCCAACGGGACGGCACCGAACGGGGACGCACCGAACCGGACGGCACCGAACGCTTCCGCACCGAACGGACACGGCGCCAACGGTGCCGCCGGCAACGGAGCGACCCGGAACGGCCACCGGGCCGCCGGGAACGACCCGGCCCCGAACGGCTCGGCCCCAGCTGAGTCCACATCGGACTCGACGGCGATTCCCCAGCAGGACGAACCGATCGCCGTGATCGGCCTCGCCGCCCGCTTCGCCCAGTCCCCGGACGCCGAGGCGCTGTGGCGCCACCTCGCCGCGGGCGACGACCTCGTCGGCGACGTCACCCGCTGGGACCTCACCGCCGAACTCGGCCCCGACGGGGCGCGGCAGCAGGGCAGCTTCGTCGAGGACATCGACCGGTTCGACGCCTGGTTCTTCCGCATGTCCGGCAAGGAGGCCGCCTGCACCGACCCGCAGCAGCGCCTCTTCCTGGAGGAGTGCTGGCACGCCCTCGAAGACGCCGGCCACGCCGGGGAACGCCTCGACGGCAGCGGCTGCGGCGTCTACGTCGGCGGGCCGCCCAGCGACTACCAGCAGCTGCTCGGCGACGACGCGCCGCCGCAGACGCTGTGGGGCAACATCTCCTCGGTCATCGCCTCCCGCATCTCCTACTTCCTGGACCTCCAGGGACCGGCGATCTCGGTGGACACGGCCTGCTCCAGCTCGCTGGTGGCCATCCACCAGGCCTGCCAGGACCTGCGGCAGCGGAACACCTCGATGGCGCTGGCCGGGGGCGTGTTCCTCCAGTCCACGCCGATCTTCTACCGGTCCGCGGTGCGGGCGAACATGCTCTCCACCCGCGGCCGCTGCCACACCTTCGACTCCCGCGCCGACGGCTTCGTGCCCGGTGAGGGTGCCGGAGTGGTGGTGCTCAAGCGGTTGTCCGACGCGGTGCGCGACGGCGACCACGTGCACGGCGTCATCCGCGGTACCGGGGTGAACCAGGACGGCACCACCAACGGGCTCACCGCGCCCAGCGCCGGATCGCAGGAGCGGCTGCTGCGCCGCGTGTACGAGCGCACCGGCATCGACCCGGCGAGCGTGCAGCTCGTCGAGGCGCACGGCACCGGCACCCCGCTCGGCGATCCCATCGAGTTCTCCGCGCTGCGCGCCGCTTTCGGCGACGTGCGGGCCGACTCGATCGCGCTGGGCTCGATCAAGACGAACGTGGGCCACACCCAGTTCGCCGCCGGGGTCGCCGGGGTGCTCAAGGCGCTGCTGGCGCTGGAGCACGAGCAGCTGCCGCCGACGCTGCACTTCGCGGAGCTCAACCCGGAGATCCGGCTGGACGGCAGCCCGTTCTACGTGAACACCGAGCTGCGGCCCTGGCCGGAACCCACGACCGGGCCGCGCCGCGCCGCGGTGAGCTCGTTCGGCGCCGCGGGCACCAACGTGCACGCCGTGCTGGAGCAGGCGCCGGAACTCCCGCGCGGGCACGCCGCACGGCCCGCGTGGCTGGTCGTGCTCTCCGGCCAGGACGAGGAGGTGCGCCGCAGCCAGGTCGAACGGCTGCTCGCGCACGCCGAGCAGCACCCGGACCTCGACGTCGGCGACGTGTCCTATTCGCTGGCCACCGGCCGCAGGCACTGCGCGCACCGGTGGGCCGCGGTGGTCGCCGACCGCGCCCAGCTGATCGGCGCGCTGCGCGAGTGGTTGCGCGCGGGCACCGCCGAGCAGGTCGTCACCGGCACGGCCGCCGACGGCCACCGCCGCCGGGACCCGGGCGTGCCTGCGCGCATCGACGGGCTGCTCCGCGACGGGTCCCGGCCCGCGCTGGCCGAGCTCGCCGAGTTCTTCGCGCAGGGCGCGGACTTCCGCTTCGCGCCGCTGTTCGCCGACGGCGGGTTCCGGATCACGCCGCTGCCGCCCTACCCGTTCGCGGGGGAGCGGTACTGGCCCGCGACGAGCCGGGTCGCGCGCTCCCCGCTGGCGGGGGACGCCGTCGAGCTGACCGGCCGCGAGTTCTTCCTCGCCGACCACCGGGTGCGCTCGGTGCCGGTGCTGCCCGGCGTGGCCTACCTGGAGTCGGCGGTGCAGGCCGCTCGGGCCGCGGGCGTCGAGCACCCGAGGCTGCGCAACGTCGTGTGGTCCCGGCCGCTGCAGGTCGCCGAACCGGTGCTGCTGCGCACCGCGCTGCGCGAGCAGGGTGATGGCCACGCCTTCGAGATCGGCACCGCCGCCGGGACGCACGGCCGCGGCCTGGTCGAGGCCGGTCCGGCGGAGCCGGGCGGGCAGCTGGACGTGGCGGCGCTGCGCTCGGCGTGCGCGCGGCGCGTCGAGCACACCGAGTTCTACGCGCACTTCGACCGGATGGGCATCGGCTACGGCCCCGCGTTCCGCGGCGTGCAGGAGCTGCACGTCGGCGACGGGCTCGCGGTCGCCCGGCTGCGGCTCCCGCACGCGGCCCGGGACGGCGCGGGCTGGACGCTGCACCCGGCGATGCTGGACGCGGCCGTGCAGGCCACCCTCGGACTGTCGCTGACCGGTACCGGCGAGGTCGCTGCCGCGCTGCCGTTCGTGCTGGAGGACGTGCGCGTCCTCGCGCCGAGCCCGGCCGCCGGGTACGCCGTGGTCCGCCCGGCCGCACAGGACGGCGGGGCTGCGGTGCGGCGGATGGACGTCGAGCTGTGCGACGAGGACGGCGCGGTGTGCGTGCGGCTGCTCGGGTTCACCGCCCGGGTGCTGCCCGCCGAGACCGATCGGAGCGCCGCCCAGCCGATCGAGCACGCCCAGCCGGTCCAGCACACCCGGCCCACCGAGAACTCCCGGCGCATCGACGACGTCGGAACGGCGGAGAACGCAACGGCCGGTGCGAACACCGGAACCGCGCAGCGCACCGGAACCGCGGCCGCCGCTGCTCCGGCGGAGCCCGGCAACCCCGGCTCGGCAGCCGAACCGACCCTGATGCACGTCGGCTGGCGCCCCGAACCGGCCGCGGCGACCACCGGGGCACCGGCCCGCCGTGAAGTGCTGCTGGCCGGGGTGGGCGTCGACCCGCAGGCGTTGCAGGACGAGCTCGGCGTCCGCTGCGCGGCGCTCCCGCACGCCGACGACCTCGCGGAGCGCTTCACCGCGCAGGCCGAGTCGGTGCTGGCCCGGCTGCGCGCGGCGATCTCCGCGCTGCGCGACGGCCCGGTGCTGCTGCAGGTCGTGGTGCCCGCCGCCGGTGCCGGGCGGATCTCCGCCGCGCTCGCCGGACTGCTGCGCACCGCCCGCTTGGAGCACCCGAAGCTGCTCGCCCAGCTCGTCGAGGTCGGCACCCCGCTCGGTGCCACCGACCTCGCCGCGCTGCTGCGCGCCGAAGCCGGTACCGGCGCGGAGGTGGTGCGCCGCGACGGCGAGCGCCGCGAGGTGCCCGCCTGGACGGCGCTGGACGACGCGCCGGAGGTGGTGCCCTGGCGTGCCGGCGGCATTTACCTGATCACCGGTGGCGCGGGCGGTCTCGGCGGCACCTTCGCCCGCGAGATCGCCGCCCGCGCCCCGGGCGCGCGGCTGGTGCTGGCCGGGCGGTCCGAGCGGGAACCGGCGGAGTTGCTGCGGGAGCTCGCCGACGCCGGCGCGCACCCGAGCTACCGCGTGCTCGACGTCGCCGACCGCGCGCAGGTCGAGCGCTGCGTGCGGGAGGTGCTGGCCGAGCACGGCGCGCTGCACGGCGTGC
>NZ_JBEYUS010000101.1:0-16199 GCF_040643635.1 Saccharopolyspora sp. NPDC047091 | reverse complement strand
GAGACACCGGCACCGCCGCGGGTTCTCAGCTGCTTCCTCGCGAGGACAGCGTTTTCTCCTGTGGCGGAGCCACCGGTGAAAACGATCCCGCAGCGAGGAAGCAGCTGAGGTTCCGCCACCCGAGCACTGAGCAGCAGAAGGACGGAAAGCGATCACGACAGCTTGAGCACCGGGTTTCGTTGGTCCAGCCAGGTGGCGAAGTCCAGGACCCGTTCGACCGCGCTCCGCTGCTCGTGGGTGATGGTCGCCCCGTCGGCGGTGGTGGCGGCCTTGAGCAGGTCCGCGTCGTAGAACTCCAGCACCCGGTGGTCGGTCGCGATCAGCTCCGCGGCCTGCGCCTGGATGGCGCTGAGGTAGTTCGGGTCGAAGCTGCCCGGATAACCGCTCTTCTTCCGGTTGGCCACCGATTCCGGCAGCGTGTCGCGGGTGGCGCCGCGCAGGATGCTCTTCTCCCTGCCGTCGAAGGTCTTCAGCGACCACGGGGTGTTGAACACGTACTGCACCAGCCGGTGGTCGCAGAACGGCACCCGGACTTCGAGGCCGACCGCCATGCTCATCCGGTCCTTGCGGTCCAGCAGGGTCTGCACCATGCGGGTCAGGTGCATGTAGCAGACCTGCCGCATCCGCTTCTCCAGGCCGGTTTCGCCGTCCTTGATCGGCGCCGCGTTGACGGCGTCCCGGTAGTTGTCGCCGATGTAGGAACCGAGGTCGAGCTGCGCGCTCAGGCCGCGGTCGAGCAGCCCGGAAGGGCTCAGCGGCGAGTCGACGAGCCACGGGAAGGTGTCCGCGTCCCGCTTGCCTTCGTCGTGGAACCACGGGTAGCCGCCGAAGATCTCGTCCGCCGACTCCCCGGACAAGGCCACTGTGGACTGTTCCCGGATCGCCTTGAACAGCAGGTACAGCGAGTTGTCCCGGTCGCCGAGGCCGATCGGGAGGTCCCGGGCGCCGACAGCGGCGGCGCGGACCGCCGGGTCGGACAGGGCGGCGCCGTTCAACATGATGTCGTCGTGGTCGCTGCGCACGTGCTC
This sequence comes from Saccharopolyspora sp. NPDC047091, assembly GCF_040643635.1. Lineage (NCBI taxonomy): Bacteria > Bacillati > Actinomycetota > Actinomycetes > Pseudonocardiales > Pseudonocardiaceae > Saccharopolyspora > Saccharopolyspora sp. NPDC047091. The sequence continues at coordinate 15,171 of NZ_JBEYUS010000101.1, read as the reverse complement.
GGCCACGGCGTGCACGAACGGGGTGTCCTGGGTGGGGGCCACGTCGATCGCGCGGAAGTTCTCGGCCTGGTTGGGGAAGTCGACGGCGAAGCTGCGCACCGTCTCGCCCTGCTCGGCGAGCTGCAGCGCCGCGATGGCCGTCATCGCCGAGGAGTCCAGCCCGCCGGAGAGCAGGGTGCAGCGCGGCACGTCGGCGACGAGCTGGCGGGCGATGATGTCGTCGAGCAGCTCCCGCACGTGCGCGACGGTGGCGTCGCGGTCGTCGGTGTGGTCGCTCACCTCGAGCTGCCAGTAGCAGCGCTCGCGCAGCCCGTTGCGGTCGACGATGGCGAGGTGGCCGGGCTTGAGCTCCCGCATCCCCTCCCACACGGCGAAGCCGGGCGTCTTGGCGAACGAGAAGATCTCGCGCAGCCCGTCGAGGCCGACGACCGGTTCGGCGTCCGGGTTCGCCAGGATCGCCTTGGGCTCGGAGCCGAACAGCACGCCGTCGGCGGTCTCGTAGTAGTAGAACGGCTTGATGCCCATCCGGTCGCGGATCATCACGAGCTTCTCGGTGCGCTCGTCCCAGATCGCGAAGGCGTACATGCCGTTGAGGTGCTCGGCGAGCTGCTCGCCCCACTCCAGGTAGCCGTGCAGCACGACCTCGGTGTCGGAGTCGGTGTCGAAGCGGTGCCCGCGCCCGCGCAGTTCGTCGCGGAGCTCGGTGAAGTTGTAGGCCTCGCCGGAGTAGACCATGGCGACCGCGCCGTCGGGCGTGGCGACCTCCATGGGCTGCGCGCCGCCGGGCAGGTCGATGACGGCGAGCCGCCGGTGCCCGAGCGCGGCGTGCGGTGCGGCCCAGGTGCCCGCGGCGTCCGGACCGCGGCAGGCCATCGTTTCGGTCATGTCCCGCAGCACTCGGTCCTGGGTACCGAGATCACGCCCGTAGGAGACCCAGCCCGTGATGCCGCACATACGACCACCTCACCCATTTAGATAGCTGCCCAAACTAACGAAATGCACGCTAGTAGCCGCGGCCGATGATCACTGCGCGGCAAACGCGTGACGATGAGTGATGTGAATCATAGGTTTCGCACTGTTGCGGGCACGTTGCGAATACCTCGCGAACAGGACGAATCCGATGCCCGTGCCGATAATCCTGCAACGAAGGCCGGACTTCGGCGACGAGGCCCGAACACGGGCGGCGACCGGCTACTCCCCCGCCGCGGCCTTCTCCGCGCCGACCGAGTCCAGGTGCCCGCGCAGCCGGTCGGCGGCCTCCGCGCGGTGCCCCGCCAGCAGCAGGTCCGCGATCTCCACGTGCTCGCGGCACCGCACCAGCGCGCGCTCCCGCGGCAACGTCCGCCGGTACTCCACCAGCCTGCGCAGCCGGTTCACCCGGCGCAGCGAGTCGAGGAAGAACGCGTTGCCCGAGCACCGCACCAGCACCTCGTGGAACGCGCTGTTGCGGTCGAACAGCTCCGCGGCACCGACCCGCCGGATCGCACCGTCCACGAGGTGCTGCTGCTGCGCGCGCACCTCCCGCACCGCGCCCTCGTCCAGCTGGAAATCCGGTTCGAGCAGCGCGGCCGGTTCGATCGCCGACCGGAACCGGTGGCCGTCCCGGTACGAACCCTGCGAGGTGAGCATCGGCCGGAACCGCCAGCCGTAGCCGGGCGCCCGCTCGATCCAGCCCTCGGCGCTGATCCGCTGCAGCAGGCGGGACAGCTGCGCGGCCGGGATCCCGTACTCGCGGGCGAGACCGCTCTCGGTCACCCGCTCCGGCAGCTTCCCGTCCAGCCGGTCGGCGGCGATCCGCAGGTAGTCGTCCTCCGCACCGTCGGACACCGGCTCCGCGGGCACGCGCGCCACCGCGCAACCGCCGCGCTCCCCCGCTTCGACGACGCCCTCGGCGGCGAGCAGCCGCAGCGCGGCGCGTACCGGGGAGCGGGACACCGCCAGGCGTTCCGCGAGCGCGCGCTCCACCAGGCGGGCGCCGGGCGCGAGCCGCTCCTCGCGGATGTGCGCCGCGATGCGCGCCGCGAGCTGTTCGACGAGGGGCGTCGCCATGTGCCTCGGACCTTCCCGCGAGGTGGGCGGTGTGCGGGGCGAGACTACTGCGGCGCCGCGGTCAGCGAGCGCCGTGCTCCGCGTCGACGCGGCGGGTCTCGCCGGTGGCCACCAGGGTTCGGGTGGCGTCGATCGACGCGTAGGTCCACAGGATGCGCATCGGCTCGGTGGTCGAGGCGTTGCGGAACCGGTGCGGCACCCCGGCATCGACGTAGGTCGTGTCGAAGGCGGTGAGCTCGTGCTCGACGCCGTCGATCTCGGCGATCGCATCGCCTTCGAGGATCACCACGCTCTCCGGGCAGTCGTGCGTGTGCAGCGGGATGCCCGCGCCGCCCTCGAACAGGGTCTGCCCGTTGAGGAACGTGGTGGCACCGCGCTCCCGGGTGACCAGCGGGACGGTGCGGGCACCACCACCGCGGGCGAAGGCGGGCAGCTCGGCGGGCCGCAGCACCGCGGCGGGGAAGGTCTCGCGCTCGGTCATCAGGGGCGCTCCTCGCGGATCCAGAGGGTCTTGACGTTGACGAACTCGCGGATGCCCTCGGCACCCAGTTCCCGGCCGTAGCCGGACTTCTTCACCCCGCCGAACGGCAGTCGCGGGTCGGAGGCGACGACGCCGTTGACGAACACGGCGCCCGCGTCGATCTCGGCGGCGATCCGCCGCGCCAGCGCGACATCGCGGGTCCACACCGCGGCGCCGAGGCCGAATTCGGTGCGGTTGGCCAGTTCCACGGCCTGCTCGGCACCGGAAACCCGGGTGATCGCGGCGACCGGGCCGAAGGTCTCCTCATCGAAGGCGGCCATGCCCGGTTCGACGTGGTCCAGCACGGTGGGCGGGTAGTGGAAACCGGGCCCCGGCACCGGTTCGCCGCCGGTGCGCAGGCGCGCGCCCGCGGCGATCGTGCGCAGCACCTGGTCGTGCAGGGCGTCGCGCAGGTTCGCGCGGGCCATCGGGCCGATCCGGGTGGCCGGGTCGGTGGGGTCGCCGACGGGCAGCGCTTCGGCGGCCGCGGTGAAGGCGGCGGCGAATTCCTCGGCGATCGGCTCGGCGACCAGGAAGCGCTTGGCGTTCACGCAGGACTGCCCGACGTTGGTGAACCGGGCCCGCACCGCGGCGGCGGCCGCGGCGGGCACGTCGGCGTCGGCGAGCACCAAGAACGGGTCGGAGCCGCCGAGTTCGAGCACCTGCTTCTTCAGCGCGTTCCCGGCCTGCCCGGCGACGATCGCGCCGACCTCGGTGGAGCCGGTGAGGGTGACCGCGGCGATCCGGTCGTCGGCGATGAGCTCGGCGACCACCGGCACCTCCACCAGCAGCGACCGGCACAGCCCCGCCGGTGCGCCCGCGTCCCGCAGCACCGCGTCGATGGCGCGGGCGCACTGCGGAACGTTGCCTGCGTGCTTGAGGATCGTGCCGTTCCCGGCGGCCAGCGCGGGCGCGGCGAACCGGAAGAACTGCCAGAACGGGTAGTTCCACGGCATCACCGCGAGGACCACGCCGAGCGGTTCGCACACCACCACCGCCGCGCCGTCCTCCGTCCGAACAGGACGGTCGGCGAGGAGCCCGGCGGCGTGCTCGGCGTAGTGCTCGCAGGTGAGCGCGCACTTGTCGATCTCGGCCTCGGCTTCTGTGATCGGCTTGCCCATCTCGGCGGTGATCAGCCGGGCGTAGCGCTCCCGCCCGGCGCGCAGCACGCGGGCGATCTCGCGCAGCAGCGCGGTGCGCTCGACGAGGGGTGTCCGGCGCCAGGTTCGCTGCGCGGTCGCGGCGGCCGCCAGGGCGGCTTCGACCTCGGCGGGACCGTCCACTTCGTACCGGGCCAGTTCGGCCCCGGTGGTCGGGTCGATGGACAGGATGCTCACGGGCGTGCTCCGTTCCGGCGGTGCCTGGGGCGGGGATCTGGGGGCTCGGGGCGGTTCCGGGGTGCGGCCCGGTCGCGGTCGAGCGCGTCGAGGCGGGCCGCGGTGGCCCGGCGGAGCAGGACGCTAGCGGACGCACTGGTTTTTCTCAACGAACAAGTACCAGCGTTCGTCGATTTCGTTATAACGCCTGCTCGCCACGTTCTGCGCAGCTCAGATCGACCACATCGCAGTTTCGCGAACTCTTGACCGAACGAGGTTATAACCTCCAGGATGTCGCCGGAACGCACCACTCGAGGAGAGATCCATGACCGCACCCCGATCCGCCCGCACCTACCGACTCGGCCTGCTCGAAGGCGACGGGATCGGACCGGAGATCGTGCCCGCCGCCACCCGCGCCGTGGACGCCGCGCTCGCCGCCGCCGGCGCACCCGCCGTCGACTGGGTGCCGCTGCCGCTGGGCCGGGACGCCATCGACGAGCACGGCACGCCCGCACCGGAGTCCACGCTGGCCGCCCTCGACGAGCTGGACGCCTGGCTGCTCGGACCGCACGACAGCGCCGCCTACCCGGAACCGCACCGCTCGCAGCTCAACCCCAGCGGCACCATCCGCATCCGGTTCGGGCTGTACGCGAACATCCGCCCCGCCAAGTCCTTCGAGGGCGCGAAGGCCATGGTCCCCGGCACCGACCTGGTGATCGTGCGGGAGAACACCGAAGGCTTCTACGCCGATCGCAACACCCACGCGGGCACCGGCGAATTCATGCCCACCCCCGACGTCGCGATCGCGCACGGCATCATCACCCGCCCCGCCGTGGAGCGGATCGCGCACACCGCGTTCCGGCTCGCGCGGAGCCGCCGCGGCAAGCTGACCATCGTGCACAAGGCGAACGTGCTGCGGCTGACCACCGGCCTGTTCCGCGACGTGTGCCGGGAGATCGCCGAGCAGTACCCCGACGTCACCGTGGACGACTTCCACATCGACGCGATGACGGTGCACCTGCTGCGCCGCGCCCCCGAGTTCGACGTGATCGTCACCGAGAACATGTTCGGCGACATCCTCTCCGACCTCACCGGTGAGCTGGCCGGTTCGCTGGGCATCGCGCCGTCGATCAACGTCTCGGACCGGCAGGGCATGGCCCAGGCATCGCACGGCTCCGCCCCCGACATCGCCGGGAAGGACCTCGCGAACCCGACCGCCATGATGCTGTCCAGCTCGATGTTGTTGCGGTGGCTGGGAGATCGGCACGAGGACGCAGGCCTGCGCGCCGCCGCGGCCGCCCTGGACGCGGGAGTCGCCCGCACCGTCGAGGCCGGGACCTGCACGCCCGACATGGGCGGGTCCACCGGGACGACCGCGTTCGCCGACGCCGTCGCCGCGGCCATCGCGGACGCGAGATGACCCGCCCGCTCGTGGCGTTCGTGCACGCCGCGCCCGCCGCGGTGGAACCGGCGAACGCGGCGCTGCGCGAGGCGTTCCCGGAGGCGGACGCCTGGAACCTGCTGGACGACCGGCTGGTCGCCGAGGCCGACGCGGCGGGCGGGCTCACCCCGGCGCTGCGCAGGCGGATGCTGGGGCTGATCCGGCACGCCGTGGACGGCGGAGCGGACGCGGTGCAGCTGAGCTGCTCGATGTACGGGCCCGTCGCCGGGCTGGCCCGGCAGCTGTGGTCCGCTCCGGTGCGGGGCGCCGACGACGCCGCGTTCGCCGAGCTCGCCCGCCGCGGCCGGGCCACCGCAGTGCTGGTGTCCTCATTGGACAGCGCGCTCGCGGAATCGGCCGGGCGGCTGGACATCGCGGCTCCCGAGGCACGAGTTCTGCCCGCGCTCGCGCAGCCGGCCGACGCCGATTCCCTCGCCGCGGCGGTGCGCCCGCACCTGCCCGCCGCCGACCTGGTGCTGCTCGCGCAGTACTCGCTGAGCCCGCACGCCGCCGGGCTCGCCGCGGACCTCGGCACCGAGGTGCTGAGCCCGCCGCTGCTCGCCGCCCGTGCGCTGCGCACGCGGCTGCTCGGCGCCGCCTGAGCGGACCTCGGGCCCGCACCCCCAGCAACGACCCCGCACCCCGGTGGTACGGGCGCCCCGTCGCGCCCGCACCACCGCCGGGAGCAGCAAAGGAGCAACGATGCTCGCCGTCCTGGGCTTCGCCACCCTCGGCGTCTTCATGGCGCTGGTGATGCGCCGCTACCTGACCGCCTTCGTCGCCATCATGGCCACCCCCGTCGTGTTCGCCGTGGCCGCCGGGTTCGGCGGACGCCTCGACGAGATGATGCTGAACGGCCTGGAGATCGTCGCCCCGACCGCGATCCTGCTGCTGTTCGCGGTGCTGTACTTCGGCGTGATGATGGACGCGAAGCTGTTCGACCCGATCTCGCGGGGCATCATCCGCCTCTCGCAGGGCGATCCGGCGCGCATCTGCGTCGGCACCGCCGTGCTCGCGCTGCTGGTGGCGCTCGACGGGGACGGCACCACCAGCTACATGATCCTGTGCTCGGCGTTCCTGCCGATCTACCTTCGGCTGGGCATCAACCCGCTGGTGCTGGCCGCGATCGCGACGATGGCGCTGGGCACCATCTCCGGCACCACGCCGTGGGGCGGGGCGGCGACGCGCGGGATCAGCGTGCTGCACCTGGATTCCACCGACTACTTCGTGCACATGATCGCGCCGATGGCGCTCACCTCGCTGGCCATCACCACCCTCGCCTGGCTGCTCGGGCGCGCGCAGCGCAAGCGCATCGACCGCGCCGTCATCGAGGAGTTCGCCGCCGAGATCGCCGCGCAGCGGGTGGACCGCGACGGGCGGACCTGGCGGACCTGGTTCAACGCGGGGCTCACGGCGCTGCTGCTGGTGCTGCTGGTGGCCGGGGTCGCCGAGCTGGTGAACCTGTTCATGCTCGCGTTCGTCGTCGCCCTCGTCGTCAACCACCCGCGGCTCGCCGAGCAGGGCGAGGTCATCAAGCGGCACGCGGGCAACGCCGTCCCGGTCGTGATGCTGGTGCTGGGCGCCGGGATCTTCACCGGCATCATGACCGACACCGGCATGACGAAGGCGATGGCGGACGCGCTCCTGTCGGTGGTGCCGGAGTCGATGGGCAACCTGCTGCCGCTGTTCACCGCGGTGATCAGCCTGCCGCTGAGCTTCTTCATGTCCAACGACGCGTACTTCTTCGGGGTGCTGCCGGTGCTCGCCGAGTCCGCGGGGCACTACGGGATTCCGCCGGTGGAGATCGCGCGGGCCGGGGCGATCGGGCAGATGATGCACTCGATCGGCCCGACCTCGGCACCGCTGTGGGTGCTGCTCGGCCTGGTCAAGCGGGACCTCGGCGAGTTCCAGCGCTTCGCGCTGCCCTGGGTGCTGCTGGCCTCGGCCGCCTACATCGCCTTCGCCGTCCTCACCGGCGCGATCAGCGTGGTGTGAGCCCGCCGCGCTGCCCTCGCGGACCAGTGGTCTTCCCCCGGAATCGCCCGGAAGCGCCTTCCGCGATCGGCGGAGCGGCAGCAACGCTGGAGACCCACCCGCAGCCGTGAGGAGCGTGATGCGCAGTCACCGACGGCCGTCGCCGCGGACAGCGGCGACCTGCCGAACCGATCCCACCCCGGGCCACCAAGGTCCGCCACCAGCGGAACGGGCGCCCGCTGCGGAGGAGGTGCAGAGGTTGCAGCGGCTGCTGGGCAACGCCGCGACGGCGCAGATACTCGGTTCGTCGCCGCGTCCTGGCGACCGGGACGCCCGGCGATTGCGGAACTCCGGTGCCGAAACCCGCGACGTCACCGTGCAACGCGACGTGGGCTTCGAGATCGAGGTTCCGGGGATCCACACCCGAGCGTTCTCTCCGCCGCCCAAGGAGAAGGACGACGCCGGGTGGGAGCTCTCCCCCGCGAGCTCGGACTGGGCACCGCGACGCGCGGAGAACACCCGGAAACGGTCGGTGCTGACCCCGCCCAGCCAAGCCCGGCTCCTCGAGAAGGGGACCAAGCTGGTCCGCGCCGACACCTTCACCATCGAATCGGACGAGGCGCTGAGCCAGTTACCGCCGAGCACCGACCTCGAGTTCGTCACCATTCCCTTCCCCGAGACGGACCAGGGCGCGGAACGGCTGACAGAGACGGTCAGCCGAATCCTCGCGGTCGCCTCGCTGTTCAACGGGGACGGGATCCACACCGCCGAGTCCCTGGCCGAGGCGGCGAAAGGCAGCGCCCAGCACCCGACGGACCTGCCGCCGAACCACTCGGGGACGCGCCACTACACCGAGGCGGCGTACGTCGCCTACGGATTCGGCGGCAGCGGGAATCCCCAGGCCACTGCGGGAATCCGGTTGGACCGGGTGGAACGGCTCGTCCAGGACCTCGCCCGCCCCGAGGTTCGGGGAGACGGTCCCGCAGCGCAGCAGGGGGAATCCCGACTCTCGCTCTCCGCCGGAGACTGCACGAGCCGAGCTCAACAGGGAGTGGATCGCCACATGCGCTCGGTGGCCGGATCGGGCGGACCGGAGCCCGATCCGGCTCCGAGTGGGAAGCTGCGCGGGTTGCTCGTGGTGATCACCGCCTACCTCCTGCACGGCGACGGACGGCACGAGAAGTACTACAAGGGCGTCGCGCCGCTGATGGGACGGACCGACTTCGGCCGGATGTTCACGCTCTTGGAGCCGGACGAGCAGGACAGGCTCGCCGCGAACGACGGCAGCCTGCTGGTCGACCTCGCGCTCGGCTCCGCCGGGCTGGCAGGGCGCGCGGACGAACCGGTGCTGCTCGGCCTCGGGGGCCCCGGGCAGAGCAGGGCGATCGATTTCACCGAACTGACCCGGCGGCGCTGGCTGCGGGAGATCACGCAGGGGCACGACCTGCTGAGCAAGCACGGCTACGAGGGGTACGCGAGCCGCCGCACCGACGAAGGATTCGAGCACCGCAAAGGCGCGGAGTTCGAGTCGATGGGCGCCCTCGGTTTCAGAACGGAAGACGTGCACGGCGTGCAGGCACCGATCTTCGAACTGCGCAGGCTGCGGCCTAGCGTGTTGCGGGCTGAGTGGGCGCCGCTGCTGCTCCAGGTGTTCAACGCCGTCCGCGCCGCGAACACCGCACCGCACGTCGGCTGAATCCCGTGACATGCGGTTCCCGCATGGCCGAGGTGCGGAAACCTCGCTTGTGGGCATGGGTCGGCGGGCGGAGGCTGGGTGGTGTCCGCGGAGGGCGGCGTGGTGGCCCGGGAACCACCTCGCCCTCCCACCCAGTGGAGGAAGCAGATCAGCATGACCACGTGGTTCATCACCGGCGGTTCCCGCGGCCTCGGCCGCGAACTCGTCGAGCAGGCGCTGCGGCGCGGCGATCGGGTCGCCGCCACCCTGCGCAGGCCCGAACGGCTCGACGACCTCGCCAGGGAGCACGGCGACCGGTTGCGGCGGTGGAGCCTGGACGTCACCGACACCGCCCGCATCGAGCAGGTCCTCGCCGAGGCCGTCGCCGAGCTCGGCCGCATCGACGTCCTCGTGTCCAACGCGGGCTACGGCGTGTTCGGCGCGGCCGAGGACCTCGCCGACGAACAGGTCGAGCAGATGATCGGCACCAACCTCACCGCGTCCATCCAGCTCGCCCGCCGTGCGGTGCCGCACCTGCGGGCGCAGGGCGGCGGGGTGTTCGTGCAGCTGTCCAGCATGGGCGGCCAGATCACCTTCCCCGGCTTCGCGATCTACCACGCGACGAAGTGGGGCGTGGAGGGCTATTTCGAGGCGCTGGCGAAGGAGGTCGAACCGTTCGGGATCAAGACGGTGCTGGTGGAGCCCGGCCAGGTGCGCACCGGTTTCTTCGACGCCGCCGAGCGGGTCCCGGCCGGTGAGCCGTACCGCGGCGGACCCGCGGACCGGGCGCCGACGCCGGTCGAGGAGATGGTCGGCAGCCCCTCCGGCATCGCGCACGCGATCATCGAGGCGGCCACGTCGCCGGCGCCGCCGCTGCGGCTGCTGCTGAACTCCGACGCCTACGAGCTGGTCACCACCGCGGTGCGCGAACGGCTCGCCGGGTGGGAGGCCCAGCGCGAATCGGCGGGCGCGGCCGATGCCGAGTTCACCGGCGCCTAGCACCGATACTGGACGGCATGTCGGAGTTGACGCTCACCGGACTGCGGGTGCTCGTCGAGGTCGCCCGCCGCGGCTCGTTCACCGCGACCGCGGAGGCCCTCGGGTACACGCAATCCGCGATCTCCCGCCAGATCGGTGCCGCCGAGGACGCCGCGGGCGGCCCGCTGTTCGAGCGGCAGGCCCGCGGCGTCCGCCCCACCCCGGCGGGCGAGGTGCTGCTGCGGCACGCGAGGAAGGTCGTCGCCCACCTGGAGGCGGCCGACCTGGAGATCGCGGGGCTGCGGGACCGGCTCGCGGGCCGGCTCGCGGTGGGCGCCTACCCGACGGCGGCCGCGGTGCTGGTGCCGCGGGCCATCGCCCGGCTGCGGGCCGAGCACCCCGGCTTGGACGTGGACCTGCGGGAAGCGGGCAGTCCGGCGCTGCTGCGCCGCATCCGGGCGCGGCGGATCGAGGTGGCGGCGATCGCGGTCGGCGACGGGCTGCCCGACTACGACCTGGACGGGCTGCGCACCGAACCGCTGGAGCCCGGACCGGGGCTCGGGGTGGCGGTGAGCGCGGGGCACCCGTTCGCGGCGCGCGACCAGGTGGACGTCGCCGAGCTCGCCGACCAGGTGTGGATCGCGGGCACCGGGGAGGAAGGCGCGCCGCAGTTCGGGGCATGGCCCACCCTCGACCGGGCGACCATCGGGCACACCGCCGCGAGCTGGCAGACGCGGCTCGGCATGGTCGCCGCCGGGCTCGGCATCTCGGTGCTGCCCGGCCTGGCCGCCGCCACCGCCCCGCGCGACGTGCGCTGGATTCCGGTCCACGACCCCGGATTCACCCGGCGCAGGCGGACGCTGCTGGTCACGGCACCGGAGCCCGCCCCCGCCGCGCAGGCCCTCGTCCGGGCGCTGCACGACGAACTCCCCACCCTGATCACCAGGTGAACGGCCCATTCACCCCGGTTCCCTGGGCGAATGGGCCATCAACCTCGGTCATCCCGCGGGGGTCAGCCTGCCGGTGAGCCTGCCGTGCATGGTGGCGCTGGGCTCGTTCAGGCCGGTGATCTCCACCTGCTTGCCGCGGGACTCGTACTTGGTGGTGATCGCGTCGAGCGCGGCCACCGTCGACGCGTCCCAGATGTGCGCGGCGGACAGGTCGATCGTGACGTGCTCCGGGTCCGCGGCGTAGTCGAACCGGGACACCAGTTCGTTGCTGGAGGCGAAGAACAGCTCCCCGCGCACCGCGTACACCACGTGCCGCCCGTCCGGATCGGTGACGGCGCTGACCTCCACCAGGCGCGCCACCCGGCGCGCGAAGATCACCATCGCGGTGATCGAACCGACGACGACGCCGACGGCGAGGTTGCTCGTGGCCACCACCACGGCGACCGTCACCACCATCACGACGCTCTCCCCCGCGGGCAGCCGCTTCAGGGTGCGCGGCGCGATGCTGTGCCAGTCGAAGGTGCCGAACGCGACGAGCACCATGACCGCCACCAGCACCGCCATCGGCATCCGCGACACGACCGGCCCGAACACCAGGCACAGCACCAGCAGGAACACCCCGGCCAGGAACGTGGACAGCCGGGTGCGGGAACCCGCCGTCTTCACGTTGATCATCGTCTGGCCGATCATCGCGCAGCCGCCCATGCCGCCGAACAGGCCGGTGACGATGTTCGCGACGCCCTGCCCGATGGACTCGCGGGTCTTGTTCGAGCGGGTGTCGGTGATGTCGTCGACGAGCTTCGCCGTCATCAGCGACTCCATCAGCCCGACGAGCGCGAAGGCCAGCGCGTACGGCGCGATGAGCTGCAGGGTCTCCAGGGTGAACGGCACCGCGGGCAGCCCGGGCACCGGCAGCGAGGACGGCAGCGCGCCCTTGTCCCCGACCGTCGGCACCGCGATCCCGGCGGCGATCGTGGTCGCGGTGAGCGCGACGATCGCGACCAGCGGCGCCGGGATCACCTTGGTGAGCCTGGGGAACAGCACCATGATGGCGAGCCCGGCGGCGAACAGCGGGTACACCGCCCACGGCACGCCGATCAGCTCCGGCACCTGCGCGGTGAAGATGAGGATGGCGAGGGCGTTGACGAACCCGACCATCACGCTGCGCGGCACGAACCGCATCAGCTTCGCCACCCCGAGCGAGCCGAGCAGCACCTGGAAGATCCCGCCGAGGAGGACGGTGGCGACCAGGAAACCGAGCCCGTGCTCGCGGCTGATCGGTGCCACGACCAGCGCGATCGCCCCGGTGGCCGCGGAGATCATCGCCGGGCGGCCGCCGACGATCGAGATCACCACCGCCATCGTGAACGACGCGAACAGGCCGACGCTCGGGTCGACCCCGGCGATGATGGAGAACGAGATCGCCTCGGGGATCAGCGCCAGTGCGACGACCAGTCCACCGAGGACCTCGGTGCGGGCGACCTTCGGCGACAGCCACGACGGGCGCGCCCAGGCGGGGGCGGCGGAGTTCGACACGGGGTTCCAGACGTGCTCGGGCGCCGCGAGCGGCGCGGAGGGGTCCTGCCGCCGGACGCGGCGGCGGTGCGGCGGGCGACCCGCAACTCTCCCCTTACGTTAGACGAGACCGTCGCGCGGACTCCAACCCCGCGAACCCGATGAGGGCGGGATCACGCCCGGTGCGCGCGGAGCACCTCGGCGAACTCCTCGGCGATGCGCAGCTTCGCGCGCAGCTTCTCGCAGGCCTGCTCGGCGTTCGCGGTGAACTCGGCCAGCCGGGCGTCCGGGTCGGCGAGCTCCGGATCACCGTCCTGCGGGTCGAGGATCGCCAGCAGCTCGCGCATCTCGTCGAGCTGGAACCCGAGCGGCTTCATCCGCATGATCAGCCGCAGCCGGTCCACGTCCGGGTCGGTGTAGAGGCGGAAACCGCCGGGGCTGCGGCCGCTCGGCACGACGAGGCCGACCTCTTCGTAGTAGCGGATCGTCCGCAGCGACAGCCCAGTGCGCTCGGCCACCTCGCCGATCTGCATCCGCTCGCCCAAGCCGGGTCCCTTCCTCGCCGCGGTCGACCCCCGACCCTACCCGGGCGGCCGGGCGGTCCCCGCGCGTCACCTCGCGGCGCGGATCGCGGCGAGGTGCTCGGCGAAGGTGCGGCTACCGCACGCGTGCTCGCCGCGCGGCAGCAGCGCGCCGCCCCGCATCGCCGCGCCGACCCGGCCGGGCGGGGACACCGGCACCACGAGCCCGCGACGGCCGTGCGCCGCGGACAGCCGGCGCGCCACGTCCACCATGTCCAGCCGCTCCGGACCGCCGAGCTCCGGTGCGCGACCCACCGGCTCCCGCTCGACGAGGCGGACCAGCTCCGCGGCGGTGTCGGCGGCCGCCACCGGCTGCGAGAGCATCCGCGGGACCAGCGCGATCGGCTTCGCCAGCAGCGGTTCCGGGAACTCGAAGAACTGGGTGGCGCGCAGGATCGTCCACGGCACCGGGCCGCCCGCCACCACCTCCTCCTGGGCCCGCTTGCCGAAGTAGTAGCCGAAGTCGACGCGGTCGCAGCCCACGATGGACAGCGCCACCAGGTGCGCCACGCCCGCCCGGTGCGCGGCGGCCACCAGGTTCCGGCTCGCGGCGGCGAAGAACTCCACCGACGTCTTCCGGCTGACCGTCACCACGTTGCCGACGTCGATCACCGCCCGGCACCCGGCCACCCCCGCCGCCAGGCCTGCGCCGGTGCGCAGGTCCACCCCGCGCGACCGGGACAGCACCACCGGTTCGTGCCCCGCCGCGCGCAGCTCCGCGACGACCATCCCGCCCACCAGGCCGGTTCCGCCTGCGACCGCGACCTTCATCCGAATCCTCCCGTCCTCCGGCCGGTTCCGGCCGGTCGTGGTGGGGACGAGGTGGCGGTGCCCGGTGTGACAGGAGGTGTCCCGGGTCACCCCGTGTCACGATCCGGGCGCCGATCCCGTCCCGTGCTCATGGGACACCACTTCGGCCGGGCGCACCGGCCTTCCCGCCGCGGGGCCGCGATTCGGCCGACCGCGGCACCACCCGCACCACGGATCGGAGCGCGCTCATGACCGGACTCCGCCCCGCCGGACCGAAGGCCACCGCCGACCGGGTGTGCCTGGTGCTGCTCGCGCTCGTCGCCCTCGGCACCGGCGGCTGGGCGTACCTGGCACCCGCCCGGTGGTACGGGTCGTTCCCCGGGCTCGGGCTGAGCTGGCTGCCGCCGCTCGGCCCGTACAACGAGCACCTGGCGAAGGACACCGGCGCGATGTTCCTGGCGCTCGGCGTGCTCGCCGTCCTCGCGCTGCTGCGCGGCGGCGTGCTGCCGCGCGTCGCGGGCGCGGCGTGGCTCGTGTTCAACGTGCTGCACGGCGGCTACCACCTGACGATGCTGCACGTGTACGGGCCGCTGGACCAGGTGCTGAACGTGGTCGCGCTGGGGCTGCTCGCGGCCGCCTCGGTGGTGCTCGTGGTGCCGGGCCGGTCCGGCGGCGACTAGCCTCCTCGTCCGGAACCGAACGGGGAGGCCGGCATGCCCGACGAGACCACGACGATCGTCCAGCTGCTGCTGCGCGAGCGGCAGGGGCGGGACCGCGAGTGGTGGCCGCAGATGGCCGCCGCGTTCTGGCCGGACTCGCGGGTGAACCTCACCTGGTACACCGGCGACGGACCCGGTTTCGTCGCCGGATCGGAGGAGATGAGCGGGCGCGGCGACCGCAGCGTGCACCGCCTCGCACCGCCGGTCGTGCACCTCGCGGGCGCGCGGGCGTGGGCCGAGGTGCCCGCCGCGATCGAGGTGCGCACCACCGTCGACGAGGTGCCGGTGGACCTGACCTCCTACGCCCGGCTCGGCTACCGGGTGGAACGCCGCGACGGGGAGTGGCGGATCGTCTCGCTGGACGCGATCTACGAGCGGGACACCGTCGCACCGGTGCTGCCCGGCTCGGTGCCGTCGATCCCGGCCGAGGAGCTGGCCGCGTTCCGCCCCACCTACGCGCTGCTGGCCTGGCACCTGGACCGGCGCGGCTACCGGATCGGCACCGGGCTGCTCGGTGACGATCGGCCGGCCGAACGGGACGCCTACTACGACCAGGTCTTCAACTGGCTGCACTCCTGATCACCTCTCCGCTCCTGTTGCTGATCTGAGCGGGTGGCGGAACCTCAGCGGGATTCTCGCTGCGGGATCTTTTTCCCAAGTGGCTCCGCCACGAGGGAAAAAGCTGTCCTCGCGAGAATCCCGC
>NZ_JBEYUS010000100.1:0-16414 GCF_040643635.1 Saccharopolyspora sp. NPDC047091 | reverse complement strand
CCTGCCGATCCGGCAGGTAGCTGATCGGCGGCCCCGGTACGTCACAAGCGTGCCGGGGCCGTCGCGCGTCCGGGGTCAGTTGATGCAGTTGATGCCGTCGGCGGTGATCGGGTCCGGGGCGATCGGCCGGTCGACCGGGGTCGTCGAGGTGGCGGGGGCCGACGACGTGGCGCTGCGGCTCGTCGACGGCGCCGAGGTCTCGGAGGCCTCGGAGGTGGTCTCGCGGCTGCTGGACGAGCGGGTCGTGCCGGAGCGGCTCGTCGTCCCCTCGCTCGACCGGGACGTGCGGGTCGTGGACGGCCGGGCCGAGCTCGACGAGGACCCGGTCTCGTCATCCCGGGTGCTGCGGGGCGCCGACGACCGGCCGGCTTCCCCGGTGGACTCCCCCGTGGCGCGCGCGCCGGTGGGCTCGGCCTGGCGCGGCACCGGCCGTCCGTCCGCGGCGCCCTGCACGGCGCGCCCGACCTCGATCGGATCCACCCGGACCGCCTGGCCGTCGCGGGTGGCGAAGTTCGCGTCCCGGATCGGGATGGTGGAGAACTCCACGGCCCCCGCGGTGATCCCCTGCATCCGCTGGGCGAAGGTGAGCACGTCCCACTCCCGGTCCAGCACGATCGACTGCCGCGCCGAGTCGATCAGCTCGCTCAGCCGCGCGGGCTGCGACAGCACCCCGCCGGAGGTCGCGGTCCGCACCAGTCCGGCCAGGAAAGCCTGCTGGCGCACCATCCGGTCCAGGTCGCCGCGGGGCAGGCCGTGGCGCTGGCGCACGAACGCCAGCGCGTCCGCGCCCGCGATCCGCTGGTGGCCCGCCGCGAACTCCGCCCCCGAGTAGGAATCGCGCACCGGTCGGTTCAGGCACACCGGCACCCCGCCGACCGCATCGGTGAGCCGGGCGAAACCGAGCAGGTTCACCTCCGCGTAGTGGTCGACCTGCACCCCCGTCAGCCGCTGCACCGAGTCGGTGACCAGCGACCGGCCCGCGTCGGCGGAGCGCCGTTCCCGCTCCGCGGGGTCGAGGCCGCCCATGCTCGCCGCGGCCGCCGCCTTCCCCCGCCCGTACGCCGAATTGATCTTGTGCTCGCCGTGTCCCGGAATGGTCGCGTAGGTGTCCCGCGGGATGGAGAACGCGGTCGCCCGCGACCCGTCCTCCGGCACGTGCACCAGGATCAGCGTGTCGGTGAGGCTCGCCGGATTCCGCCCCGCACCCAGCCTGCGCAGCACGTCGTCCGGCAGCGGGCGGCCCTGCGCGTCGGTGCGGCTGTCCAGGCCCACCAGCAGGATGTCGGTGGCGCCGTCGGCGCTCGCGCCCTCGGTAGCGGAGCTGGTGCTCAACGCCCACCGCAGGTCGCCGTAGTTCGCCCAGCCGTAGCCGGTCGCGGCGAGCACCGCCGCCGACAGCAGGGCCGCGCCGACCCGGGCCACCGTCGACGCCCGCGATCGGTGCGGCAGCCGCGGTGCGTCGAACGCGCGTGATTCTCGACTCAACGAGCCACCCCCTGGATTGCGCGGACCGCTGGTCAGGCTATCCGCGGCTGCTCCGTTCAGCCGCGTGCCGCGGGCCCACCACCGCAGTCCCGCGCGTACTCCGTTCCGCCGAACACCCGCGTGCAGCGGCGAAAATCGGGCCCGCCGGTCACCGTCCGCTTCGGAAACCGGCTCGACGTCGGGAGCTACCGCCGTCCGCCCGCTGTCGTTACCCTGCTCGGGTAGCGGCCCCGCCTACCCTGCGTGGGCGACCGCGTCCCACCCCCGGAGGTGAACCGGTTTGTCCGACGCATCGGAGCACGAGCTATCCGGCGGCGACCGATCGCCCGCCCGCACCACGCAGGTCGTGGCCGTCCGCTACGCGCCGGGCGCCGTCGCCGAATCCCGCAGGCAAGCGCACCTCGCCGAAGCCGCCGGACCGGTCGAGGACGTGGCGCAGTGGACCACCGCCTGCGGTGAGCTGATCCCCGCCGACCTCGCCGAGGTCTCGCACGGCCCGGCCGGGATGCCGTGCCTGCGCTGCCTCGTCGGCCTCCCCGCGCCCGGCCAGGTCGGGAACGGGCCGCTCACCTGACCTGGTTGCACTTGATGCAGACCATGCGGCCGCCCTGCTCCGGGATCAGCACGTGCTCACCACCGGCCGGGCACTCGTCCTCGTCCGGTTCCCGCGGCGGCCGGTCCGGCGGCGCCGCGCGGCGCTCGCACCTACCGACGCCGCGGGGTCGGCTCGCACGGGTCATCGACGGTCCTCCCGATCCGGCTGCGCGCACGGCCGCAACTCTGCTCCGCCGCCGGGACGCGCCAAAGATCCATCCCGGCGGTTCTGCCCGCGCAGCCCGGGGAATCACCGGGCGGGAGCGATCACCGGGTCCGCTACCCTGACCGCCGATGAGCGACAGCGACTACTTCTCCATCGTCGAATCCACTCACGACGTGCAGAACCCGATCAGCCCCGCGAAGCTCCGCGAGGTCGCCGAACACCTGGAGATCGGCGCCGGTGACCGGGTCCTCGACATCGGCGCCGGCCGCGGCTGGTGGGCGGCGGAGCTGGCCGCGATGGGCGCCGACGTGGTCGGGCTGGAGAGCAACGAGGAGTTCGTGCGGGCCGCGCGGGAGCGCGCCGCGTCCTCCGGGCTGACCGACCGGGTGCGGCACGTGCACGGGCCTGCGCTGGAGTTCGAGCCGGAGCCCGGCGGCTACGCGGTCGCGACCTGCCTGGGCGCGAGCTTCGCGCTCGGCGGTTTCCGCGCGTCGATGGAGTGGATGGTGGCGGCGCTGCTGGAGCACGGCCGGTTCGCGATCGGCGACGTGCACTCGGTGGACGGGTCCTCCACCGAGGAGCTGCCCTCGCTGATCGAGCTGGTGCACGTCGCCGAGGAGTTCGACGTGGAGGTCACCGGCCTCGTGTCGGCCTCCCTCGACGACTGGGACCGCTACGAGTCGGGGCAGTGGAAGAACGCCCACACCTGGGCCAAGTGCAACCCCGAGCACCCCGACCGGGACCGGGTGCTCGGCGACTCGCGCCGGTTCCGCAACGACTACCTGACCCGCGAACGCGGCTCGCTGGGCTGGTCGGTGCTCGTCGGCGAGCGCCGCTGACGGTCAGTGCGGGCTGAGCAGGAAGACCCGCAGTTCGCGGCCCCCGGCGCGGCGTTCGTAGTCCTCGTAGGCGGGCCAGAACGGCAGGACCACCTCGTGCCACAGCCGTTCCCGCTCGTCCCCGGTGAGCAGCCGCGCCCGCACCGGCACCCGGCGGGAGATCACGTCCACCTCGGCGTCCGGGTGCGCCAGCAGGTTCGCCGACCAGGCCGGGTGCGCCGCCTGACCCCAGTTCGAGCCGATCACCAGGTAGTCGTCGCCGTGCGGCACGTACAGCAACGGCACCTCGCGCGGCAGGCCGCTGCGCCGCCCGGTGGTGGTGAGCACCATCGCGGACAGCCCGCCCAGCCGCGCCAGGCCGATGCGGCCACCGGTGCGCCGCTGCACCGCGAGGTCGGCGGGCACCAGCTTCCGGCCGACCGCGGCGAACCACTGCTGCCTGCCGAGCCGCTGCGCGACCTTGGTCATGACCTTCACCCGGCCAACCCTGTCACACCGCCCGGTGACCGCGACCCGCGATCGTGATCGCGACCACCGGGCAGGCCCCGACCACCGGCCGGACCGCGGTCGCCGGTTCAGACCGCGGTCGCCAGGGACAGCGCGAAGTCGCCCGGGTCGTCGAGCCACCAGCGGGTGAGCTCGAACCCGGCGTCGGCGAGTTCGCCCTCGACGCGGGAGCGGCGGAACTTCGCCGACACCTCGGTGCGGATCTCCTCCCCCGCGGCGAGCTCCACGGTCAGCCCGAGCCCGTCCACCGGCACCCGCATCGCGCGGGACGCCCGCAGCCGCATCTCGATCCACTCCTGCTCGGCGTCCCACCGCGCCACGTGCGCGAAGGCGTCCGGGTCGAACCCGGCGCCCAGTTCCCGGTTGAGCACGCGCAGCACGTTGCGGTCGAACTCGGCGGTGACGCCCTGCGCGTCGTCGTAGGCCCGCACCAGCCGGTCCGGGTCCTTCACCAGGTCGGTGCCCAGCAGCAGCCACTCCCCCGGCCGCAGCGCGGCCCGCACCGCGGCGAGGAACCGGGCGCGTTCGGCGGGCGGGAAGTTGCCGATGGTGCCGCCGAGGAACGCCACCAGCCGTCCGCTGCCCGCGGGGACCGCGGCCAGCTCGGTGGTGAAGTCGCCGACGATGCCGCGCACCAGCAGCTCCGGGTAGTCCAGCGCGATCGCCGCGGTGGCCTGGCGCAGCGCGGACTCGGAGACGTCCAGCGGCACGAACCGCCGCAGCGTCGCGGTCTTGCGCAGCGCGTCCAGCAGCAGCCGGGTCTTCTCCGAGGAGCCGGAGCCGAGCTCGACGAGGGTGCCCGCACCGGTGAGCTCGGCGACGTCGACGGCGTGCCTGCTGAGGATGCCGTGCTCGGCGCGGGTCTGGTAGTACTCCGGCAGCTCGGTGATCCGCTCGAACAGCTCGCTGCCCCGGGCGTCGTAGAGCCACTTCGGCGGCAGCCACTTCGGCCGGTCGGTGAGGCCCGCGCGGGCGTCGGCGCGCAGCTCGCGGGCCGCGTCCGCCGCGGTGAAGTGCACGATCAGTTCGGGCTCGGTCATGGTCGTTCCCCCTCGTCGAGCAGTGGTGCGACGTGCACATCGCCGGGCCGGGCGATGACCAGGTGCCGGTCCGGGACCGGCCGCCACCGGGAGTCGTCGCCGAACGGTTCGGCGGACAGCAGCACCGAGTCCGCGTCCGCGCGCACCGACAGCGCGTGACCCCAGGTGGTGCCGATCAGCGTGCCGCCGTCGGTGAGCAGCAGGTTCAGCCGCGATTCCGGCCGGGTGCGCACCACCTGGCCGAGGACGTCGCGCACCGCCCGCGCCGGTTCCGCGCCGCGTTGCAGCCGGTGGCGCAGCAGCGCCCACAGCACCGCCGAGTCGGTCGGCGCCTCCAGCGTCATCAGGTCCACGACGTCCAGCTCGGCCGCGGCCTTCGCCAGCGAGTCCGGCCAGCCCGCGACGACGCCGTTGTGGCTGAACAGCCACGTCCCGTCGGTGAACGGGGCGCACGCCGCCTCGCTGACCGGCATGCCGACGGTCGCCGAGCGCACCGCCGCCAGCACCGCCCCGGACCGCTGCCTGCGCGCGAGCTCCGCGAAC
Organism: Saccharopolyspora sp. NPDC047091; assembly: GCF_040643635.1. Classification (NCBI taxonomy): domain Bacteria; kingdom Bacillati; phylum Actinomycetota; class Actinomycetes; order Pseudonocardiales; family Pseudonocardiaceae; genus Saccharopolyspora; species Saccharopolyspora sp. NPDC047091. The sequence goes on along the minus strand of NZ_JBEYUS010000100.1, from coordinate 11,240 downwards.
GAGCGGTCCGTCCACATCGGAACGGCTCGGCGATGCCGGGCGGGCTCGGCGCCGGCTTCGTACCAGCCGACGCCGAACCCGTCGACGTTGACGGTGCCGCCGCCGCGCATGTCCCGCGGCGCCCACGTCTGCTCCAGCAGCGAGTGCGGCGGGTCCAGCAGCAGCTCCGCCAGCGGCAGCGGTGGCCCGAGGTAGCCCAGGTGCCTGCACATGCCGCGCTCAGCCGAGCTCGTCCGGGCGCGGGGTGCGGGCGCAGCGGAAGCCGCTGAAGATCTGCCGCCGGATCGGCAGGTCCCAGTTGCGGAAGGTGCCGCGGCAGGCCGCCGCATCGGTGCCGAACGAGCCGCCGCGCAGCACCTTGTGCCCGGGGCCGAAGAACACCTCCGAGTACTCCCGGTACGGGAACGCCGCGAAACCCGGGTAGGGCAGGAAGTCCGAGGACGTCCACTCCCACACGTCGCCGATGAGCTGGCGCGCCCCGCACGGCGCCGCACCCAGCGGGTAGGCACCGGCCGCCGCGGGCCGCAGGTGCCGCTGGCCGAGGTTGGCGTGCTCCGGCCCGGGGTCCTCGTCGCCCCACGGGTGGCGCAGCGAGCGCCCGGTGCGCGGGTCGTGGCGAGCGGCCTTCTCCCACTCCTGCTCGGTGGGCAGCCGCTTGCCGGCCCACCGCGCGTAGGCCTCGGCCTCGTGGAAGCTGACGTGCAGCACCGGTTCGTCCGGCGGCAACGGCTCGACGTGCCCGAACCGGCGGCGCAGCCAGCCGTCGCCGTCGCGCCGCCAGAACCGGGGCGCGGTGAGCTCCGCGTGCTGCCGGTACGCCCAGCCCTCCTCGCTCCACCAGCGCGGCGAGTCGTAGCCGCCGCCGTCGACGAAGCGCCGGTAGGCGGCGTTGGTGACCGGGGTGGTGTCGATGAGGAAGTCCGGCACGTGCACCCGGTGGGCGGGGCGTTCGTTGTCCAGCGCCCACGGTTCGGTGGAGGTGCCCATCGTGAACGGCCCGCCCGGCACCAGGACCTCCGCGGGCAGCGCCTCGGCTCCGGCGGTGGGCGGGTCGTCGGCGGTGAGCACCGGCGGGCCCTGCCGCAGCTGGTGGGTGGCGAGCATCGTCTCGTCGTGCTGCTGCTCGTGCTGCACGATCATGCCGAACGCGAACGCCTGCGCCACCAGCCGCCTGCCCTCCAGCGGGGCGCGGTCGAGCAGGTCGAGCACCTTGGTCCGCACCTCGCCCACGTAGGAGCGGGCTTCGGCGGGGCCCAGCAGCGGCAGCTGCGGCCGGTCGCGGCGCGGGTGCTGGAACGCGTCGTAGAGGTCGTCGATGTCGGGGCGGATCGCCTCGGCCCCGCCGACGTCGCGCACCAGCCACAGTTCCTCCTGGCTGCCGATGTGCGCGAGGTCCCACACCAGCGGCGACATCAGCGGCGAGTGCTGCCGGGTGAGGTCGTCGTCGTCGACGCTGCCGGTGAGCGCCTCGCTGCGGGCGCGGGTGCGGATGAGTTCGTCGGCCACCCGCGAGCGCAGCGCTTCGACGCCGAGGTCGGCGAGGTCGCCGCGGCCGGGACGCGGGGGGTGCTGGGGTTCGGTGCCTGCTTGGGACCTGGTGTTCACCGGGTCACCTCCATGTTCGGCGGGAAGGGCGCGCCGGGGCTGCCACCTCGACGCGCGGGATGACTGCGCGTCGGTCAGCGGGTTTCGGCGAGCCGGCTGCGCACCACGTCGGCGAGCGGTTCCACCAGTTCCGGGGTCTCGTCCAGCCGGTCGAGCTCGCGGCAGGCCAGCTCCAGCACGGCGGTCGCGGTGCGGGCCAGCACCGGGTCGCCGAGGCCGTGGCGGGCGGCGGCGACCCAGCGGCCCGCGGCGGGCGCGGCGAGCTCCAGCGCTCGGTCCACAGCGGACTCGGCGGCGAACAGCGCGGCGAGCGCGGCGGCGGGCAGCATCCAGCCGTCGCCGTGCTGCGCGTCCAGGTAGCGGACCTCGAAGTACCCGCGCGGCCGCACCGGCGGGAACAGGGTGCTCAGGTGGTAGTCGAGGTCGTCGAAGGTCGGCGGCCAGGGCAGCGCGCCGCAGATCCACTCGGCGAAGGTCACCCCGCCGGGCGCCCGCCAATCGGTGCCGTCGCGGCGCAGGCACAGCAGCGCGGTGTCCAGCACCCGGCGCGCCCAGTCCGCGCCCGGATCGGCCGTCGCCGGGCCGGGGCGCATCCGCGGGATGTCGGTGCGCAGCAGCGAGCGGGTGCGCGCCGACGCCCAGCCGGTGGGGTCGCCGAACAGCTGCGGAGAGTTCGCGAACGCCGCGATGAACACCGGGCCGAGCGCGTGCAGCGCCGCCCAGCGCGCCGCGACCCGGTGCGGTTCACCGGCGTCCAGGCACACCTGCACCCCTGCGGTGCTGCACATCATGAGCCGGCCACCGATGCCGATGCGGTCGAATGCGCACTCCATCGCCGCGTAGCGGGGGACGTGCAGCAACCGGTGCGGGATGCGCCACGGATCGGTGCCGCGCTCGCCGAGCAGCAGTCCGGCGTCGGCGAGCCTGCGCCGGACGTGCGCGGCGTCGGCGGCGGTCGTGTCGAGCAGGGACCGCAGCGAGGGCGACGGGAGACTGGAGACCTCGACCTGGCCACCGGGTTCGACGGTGAGCGCGGAGCCGTTCGGCAGCGGGCGCTGCGGGCTGTCCGGGACCAGGGAGCGGGGGGCGTGCGGGCCGAGCGCCGCGATGAGCGCCTCGGCGTCGAGCGGCCGCCGGGGATCGGCCGCGTGGTGGACGGTCCATTCGAGTTCGACGCCGAGCAGCCTCGGAGGCCCGTGCTTGAAGCAGACCGAAGCCACGTAGGCCTCCGCTTCGGCCCTGGTGCGGATGCGGGAGCTGGGTACCTCGGCGGGCGGGTGCGCCGCGGAGGGGGAATCGATCGACGCGGTCATGCGGATCATCACCACCTGGGTAGAGCACCGGCGCCACCGGGGCCCACCTGGGCCGCCGGGACCGTCCGGGCGCGGTGCCTGCCCGACCGGAGCCGGCGGGAACGCCTCGAATCGGGCGAACGTCACGGGCGGGTCGAAATCGGTGCGCAGGTGTGCGGAGAAGTCCAGTGCCTCTGCGGAATACTTCCCCAACAGGTGGATGGTTGCCAACAATACGTACGTACGGATTGCATGGGTCGCGACCGAACTGGGACGATCAACCCATGCCCAGGGTCAGTCGGGATCACCTCCAGGCCAGGCGCCGCCAGATCCTCGACGGTGCCCGCAGCTGCTTCGCCCGCAACGGGTACGAGGGTGCCACCGTCCGCAGGCTGGAAGAGGCCACCGGGCTGTCCCGCGGCGCGATCTTCCACCACTTCAAGGACAAGGAATCGCTCTTCCTCGCCCTCGCCGAGGACGACGCCGCCCGGATGGCCGACGTGGTCGCCGAACAAGGCCTCGTGCAGGTGATGCGCGACCTGCTCGCCGACCGCACCCCCGGCGGCGGCAGCGAACCGGAGGCCGAGTGGCTGGGCACCCGGCTGGAGGTGTCGCGGCGGCTGCGCACCGACGCCGAGTTCCGGGCCCGCTGGGCGCAGCGCTCCGAACAGCTCACCGCCGCCACCAAGGCCCGCCTGCAGTGGCAGCGCGACGGCGGGAACCTGCGCGACGACGTGGACGTCGACGTGCTCACCGCCTACCTCGAACTGGTCCTCGAAGGACTCGTCTCGCACCTGGCGATGGGCCTGCCCGCCGACGACCTCGGCCCGGTGCTCGACGTCGTCGAGGAGAGCGTGCGCAGGCACCGCGGGGCCTGACAACCGCTCCCCCGTCCGCCCGGCGCGCCACGCCCATCCGGCGGTAGCGCGGCGTAGGGTCGCGGCGGCGGCCGCGGCGAGCGGCGAGGAAGGAGCGAGCGCAACGTGGTCAGCGAGTGGTGGAACCGCTTCCTCGCCTCCGACCCGGCGTTGCGCAGGCTGCGCAACGCCGCGCGCACGACGCTGGCGGTGGCCTTCGCGCTCATCGTCGCGATGGGAGCGCTCTGGCTGCTGCACCGGCCGGTGACCAACGGGATGGTCGCCGCGGTGGTGGCGATCAACTCGGTCACCGCGGTCAACGACGCCACCGAACGGGAACGCCGCCGCACCACGCTGCTGATCCCGGTGCCCGCCGCGATCTCCCTCGCCCTGGCCACCTCCACGGCCGGCTTGCCGGTGCTGCACGTGGCGCTGTTCCTGCCCGTGGTGTTCGCGGCGACCTACATCCGGCGGTTCGGTTCGCGGTACTTCGCGTTCGGGATGGTCGCGTTCATGGGGTACTTCTTCGCGATGTTCCTCCGCCCGCAGCTGCCGCAGCTGCCGGACCTGCTGTGGGCGGCGGTGTGCGGGGCGGGCAGCGCGTTCCTGCTGCGGTTCGTGCTGCTGCGGGACGACCCGCGCGGGGTGCTGGAGCGGGGGCGGCGCACGCTGCGCGCCCAGGTGCAGGCCCTGCTGCACGAGGTGCGCGCGCTGGCCCAGCAGCCGGACTCGGAGCGGCGCCGCAAGCGGCTGCGGCACCGCTCGGTGCGGCTCAACGAGACCGCCCGGATGCTGGAGAGCGCCGTGTCCGACCTCGACGAGCTCGGCGAGGCGGGCCGGGAATTGCTGCGGCGGCGCATCCTCGGCGTCGAGCTGACCGCGGAGAACCTGCTGACCCCGCTGATGCGGGTGCTCGACCACCCCAGCGGCGGAACGGCGGTCCCGCAGGCCGTCGCGGAGCTGCTGGCGGTGGTGCGCAGCGACGCCTCCGAGGTCCGAGCGGCCGCGCGCTCGCTGGCCGACCGCATCGAACGCGACGGGGTGCGCGCCGCACCGGGCGCGGCCACCGCGGTCGCGGACGGCGACGGGTCCCGGACGACGCGGGACGGTTCGGTGGAGCTGGCGATGGCGATCCGCAGGCTGGGGGCGGCGCTCGCCGAGCTCACCGCCGCCTACGGCGACCTCGGCCGGGTCGCACCGCGCACCGGGGACGCCGACGGCACCGCCGGGGAGGACGCCGGGCAGAGCTCCCGCGAGGAGCGCGACGCGGCCGACCGGGACCGGGACGACCAGGACCGGGACCGCGGGGAGCAGGAGGAGACCGGGCTGCGCCGCCCCGAGGTGCGCGCGGCCGTGCAGGCCACCTGCGCCGCCGCGATGGCGATCGTGTTCGGCCAGCTGGTCTCGCCGAACCGCTGGTACTGGGCGGTGATCACGGCGTTCGTGGTGTTCATCAGCGCGAACAGCCGCGGCGAGCTGCTGGTGCGGGCCTGGCAGCGCACCGCGGGCACCATGCTCGGGGTGGTCGCCGGGGTGCTGGTGGCCTCCCGCATCACCGGTGATCCCGCCGCGGAGCTGCTGGTGATCCTGTGCTGCGTGTTCGCCGCGTTCTACCTGGCCGGGGTGTCCTACGCCGGGATGACCTTCTTCATCACCACGATGCTGGGGGCGCTCTACGCGGTGCTCGGCACCTTCGACGTGAGCGTGCTGGGCGTGCGGCTCGCCGAGACCGCGATCGGCGCGAGCGCCGGGGTGCTGGCGGCGACGGTGGTGCTGCCCACCCGCACCCGGCGGCTGGTGCGGGACAACGCCGAGGACTTCCTGCTGCGGTTGCGGGACCTGCTGCGGTCGACCGGCACCGCGGTGAGCGCCGGCGACTGCGGCGAGGGCCTGCGCGAAGGCGTCCGCGAGGTGGACGACGCGCTGGACAGCTCGCTCTCCAGCGCCCGGCCGCTGCTGGCGTACCGGATGCCGTCGCGGCGCAGCGCGCTCGACCGGTCCCTGACGGTGCTCACCGGCTGCGCCTACGCCGCCCGCAACCTGGCGGCCGTGCTGCCGCCCGCCGTGGACATGCTCGACGGGGACACCCGCGAGAGGCTGGCCGAACTGCTGTGGGCGATGGCCGAGACGGCCGAATCGATGACCCAGGAGGCCACCCAGAGCACCCGGGAGGCCCGCGAGTCCGCGCAGTCCTGGGCCGACGACCTGCGCGACCTCGCCGAGTCGCTGCCGCAGGACCCGACCTCGCTGCACCGCACGCTCGCCACCCTGGACCGGCTGCGGGGGCTGCTGGACGACCTCGCCGAGGAGACCGGTCTCGGTAGCACCCGGGAGCGGGCCCCGGCATGACGCGGCGGGCGGCCCGAACCGGACCGCCCGCCGCCGTCGAGGGGCTGGATCACGGCACCCCGTGCATCAACTTCTTGATCTTCGGTGCGCCCAGCGCGAGCAGCCCGCCGCAGGCGATGGTCGCCAACCCGATCACGCCGAAGTACAGCATCTGGTTCGCCGGGTCGTAGAGCTTCACGACCTGCGCGCCGACGCCCTGCCCCAGCGCCGGGGCCAGGAAGTACAGGCCCATCGTCTGCGAGGAGAACACCGGCGGCGCCAGCTTCGTGGTCACCGACAGCCCGACCGGCGAGAGCATCAGCTCACCGATGGTGAGGATGACGAACACCAGCGCCACCACCAGCGCCAGCTGCTTGCCGCTGGAGTCGGTGATGAACCCGGACACCACGACCCACAGGAAGCCCAGTCCGACGAAGACGAGACCGCCGACGAACTTGATCGCCGTGCTCGGCTGCCGGTCGCCCAGCTTCAGCCACAGCGCGGCGAACACCGGCGCCAGGATGATGATCGTCAGCGAGTTGATCGACTGGAACCAGCTGACCGGGAACTCCCAGCCGAACACCTCGTGGGTGGTCTGCATGTCGGTGACGATCACCAGGGTGCTGGCCTGCTGCTCGAAGAGCATGAAGAACAGCGCGGTCGCGAGGAACAGCGGGATGTAGGCGACGAGCCGCTCCCGCTCCACCTTGGTGATCTGCTTGCTGCTGAGCATCACCGTGAAGTAGGCGATCGGCAGCACGGCCGAGATCACCGTGACCACGTTGACGAGGCCGCCGAGACCGATGACCCCGGTGCCGACCAGCGCCACCAGCCCGATCACGAACACCGCGGCGATGCCGCCGGCGCGGCCCAGCACGGCGCCCTTGTGCTCGGCGGGCAGCGGGTTGCCGGGCACGTCGCTGACGCTGGAGAGGTTGCGCCTGCCCAGCACGTACTGCACCAAGCCCAGCGCCATGCCGACCGCGGCGGCGCCGAAGCCCCAGTGGAAGCCGATCTCGGACTGGAGGAACCCGGAGATCAGCGGACCGGCGAAGCCGCCGAGGTTGATCCCCATGTAGAAGATCGAGAAACCGGCGTCGCGGCGCTTGTCCTGCTGCGCGTAGAGGTCGCCGACCATCTTCGAGACGTTCGGCTTGAGCAACCCGGTACCGGCGATGATCAGCACGATGCCGATGCCGGTGGTGACCAGACCGCCGGGAATCGCCATCGCGATGTGCCCGAACATGATCAGGACGCCACCCCAGAACACGGCGCGGCGAGCACCGAAGATCCGGTCGGCGATCCAGCCGCCGGCGACACCGGTCAGGTACACCGAGGCGCCGTAGGCGGACACGAGCGAGGTGGCGGTGGTCTCCGGAAGCCCGAGACCACCGTCCTGCACCGCCGTGTACAGGTAGAGCGCGAGGATCCCGCGCATCCCGTAGTAGGAGAACCGCTCCCACATCTCGGTGAAGAACAGCGTGGACAGTGCCCGTGGCTGGCCGAAGAAGCCCTGCTGCGGCGCGTCCGCAACCGTGGGGTTACTCACGATCACGACCTCTCTGGTGCTGGTGCGGCGGGTGGCCGCGTGCGGAACTGCGCAGAGGTTACGCCTTGCCCAAATGGTGTGAACCGCAACCTGGAAATACGGTGAAAACCGGTGGGGTGATCATCCGCAGCGACGTACGCAGCGCTGTTCTGCGAGCACTCGGCGCGATCGCGCTACCGCCGATCGGACGCAGTGCCGTTGCCCCCGCACCCACCGCGGTTCGCGGGTCGCCTTCCCGGCGGGTCCCCGAGATCCGCGGTCGCGCTCCGGTCCAGCGGTGGGCGGGCCGGGAGGCGCGGTGCGTTCCGCCAGGATGGAGCACCCCGATTTGCTGCGCGAGCCGGCGGAGGACGCCTCGGAACAGCGGATCGCCGGGCCTTCCCGATCTCGTCCGACGACGCCGCCACCCACGTGTCCGGGCTGTCGGCGCCGAGGCGGGCACGCCCGGGTTCGGGCGCGTCTCGCAGCGGGACGGCCTGCCGCTCGACGGCAGGTCGCCGGTGGGCGGCGGCCGGGTGCGGCGCTCCCCCGGCGGCGCGGTGATCACGAACGTCCTGACCGGGGTGAGCGCGCCGGCGGGGTGAGCCCGCCGCGGGCGCGACCGCGTGACCGCGGGTGGCTGCGCCGTCGCACCCCGCGACTCCACCACCCCTCCGCGCATCGCCGGAGTCACGATGCGCGGTTCCGGTGCTCCGATCGGGATATACTCGGGTCGCTTATTTCCGTTTTCCTCCCGAGGAGTGACACGTTCGGTGCCCACGGCACAGTCCCCTGAAGGAAGTACCGAGCCGGGACGTGGTCCCGGCTTTCCGCTCACTACCGGCCTGCGGCGAGGTGATCGCTGATGGCCATCGTGCTCTCCGTCCTCGGACTCCTGTTCGTCGCCGTGCTCACCTTGGGCACCGCGCTCGCCGTCGCCGCCGAGTTCTCCCTGACGTCGCTCGAACGCAGCACCGTCGACGCCCACGTCAGCCAGGTCGGCGACCGCCGGGCGAAAGCGGTGCAGCGCGCGCACCGCACGCTGTCGTTCCAGCTCTCCGGCGCGCAGGTCGCCATCACCCTCACCACCCTGATCACCGGTTACGTGGCCGAGCCGCTGATCGGTGAGCTGCTGCGCCCCGCGTTCCTGGCCGTCGGCCTGCCGAACGCGGCGGCGGGACCGCTGTCGCTGACGGTGGCGATCCTGCTGGCGACCACGTTGTCGATGGTGTTCGGCGAGATGGTGCCGAAGAACCTCGCCATCGCCCGGCCGCTGCCGACCGCCCGTGCCGTCTCCGGCTACCACTCCCGGTTCTCGCAGGTGTTCCGCTGGTTGATCGACGGCATGAACAACAGCGCGAACTGGGCGGTGCGGCGCTTCGGCATCGAGCCGCAGGAGGAGCTGCGCTCGGCGCGCTCCCCCGACGAGCTCGGATCGATCGTCCGCTCCAGCGCCGAGCACGGCACGCTCGACGAGTCCACCGCGGCCCTGATGGACCGCTCGCTGCGCTTCGGCGACCGCACCGCGGACGAGCTGATGACGCCGCGGGTGAAGGTCGAGTCGCTGCCCTCGGACGCGTCGGTGCTGGACCTGCTGACGCTGGCCCGGCGCACCGGGTTCTCCCGGTTCCCGGTGCACGACCACGACCTGGACGACGTGCAGGGCGTGGTGCACGTGAAGCAGGCGTTCGGCGTGCCCGGCGACCAGCGCGACACCACCCGGGTCGGGTCGCTGGCCCGCCCGGTGCCGACCGTGCCGGAGACGCTGGACGGTGACTCGCTGCTGAACCGGCTGCGCGGTTCCGGGCTGCAGCTGGCCCTGGTCGTCGACGAGTACGGCGGCACCGCGGGCCTGGTGAGCCTGGAGGACGTGGTCGAGGAGATCATCGGCGACGTCCGCGACGAGCACGACCGGCGGGAGACCGCTGCGGTGCGCAGGCTGACCGAGGGCACCTGGATCGTCTCCGGGCTGCTGCGCGCCGACGAGATCGAGGAGGCCACCGGCTTCGAGATGCCCGAGGGCGAGTACGAGACCGTCGCCGGTCTGGTGCTGGCGCGGCTGGGCCGCATCCCGGCCTACGGCGACCAGGTCGAGGTGGGCCCGTGGCGGCTCACCGTCGCGAGCATGGACCGCCACCGCATCGCCGAGCTGCGCCTGACGAAGGCGCACCACCCGGCGGACTCCACCGGCACCTCTGGGGGGACCCGATGAGCGACACCGTGGCGATCCTGCTCGGCGTGCTGTTGCTGCTGCTCAACGCGTTCTTCGTGGGCGCGGAGTTCTCGCTGCTGTCCTCCCGCCGGGACCGGCTGGAGGCGCTGCTGGACCAGGGCGTGAGCCGGGCCCGCACCGTGATCAAGGCGAGCCAGGAGGGTTCGCTGATGCTCACCAGCGCCCAGCTGGGCATCACGCTGTGCTCGCTGGGCCTGGGCCGGCTCGGCGAACCGGCCGTGGCGCACCGGCTGGAGCTGCTCATCCAGCCGTTCTCGGTGCCCGCGCCGGTGGTGCACGCGCTGGGCTTCACGATCGCGCTGGCGATCGTGGTGGTGCTGCACGTGCTGATCGGCGAGATGGTGCCGAAGAACCTGGCGCTCGCCGACCCGGAGCGGCTGGCGCTGTGGCTGGTGCCCGCGCTGGTGGCGTTCGTGAAGCTGGCGCGGCCGCTGATCGCGCTGTTCAACATGATGGCGAACGGCGTGCTCAAGGCGCTGAAGGTGGAGCCGAAGGACGAGCTGGACACGGCGTACACGTCCTCTGAGCTGGCCGAGCTGCTGGTGGAGTCGCGGCGCGAGGGTCTGCTGGAGCAGTCCGAGCACCGCAGGCTGGCGCAGACGCTGTCCTCGGTGGAGCACACCGTCGCGGACGTGCTGGTGCCGCTGGACCAGGTCACCAGCCTGCCCGGCGCCCCGACGCTGGGCGACGTGGAGCACGCGGTGTCCAGCACCGGGTTCTCCCGCTTCCCGGTGCGCGCGGACTCCGGTGAGCTGCTCGGCTACCTGCACGTGAAGGACGTGCTGGACCAGGCGGGCGGCGAGCCGTCCACCCCGGTCGCGTCCACCCGCATCCGCAGGCTGCCGTCGGTGCCGGTGACGGCCCGGCTGGACCAGGCGCTGACCTCGCTGCGGCGGGCGCGCAGCCACCTGGCCGTCGCGGTCGACGCGGACGGCGCCTCGCACGGCGTGGTCGCGCTGGAGGACCTCGTGGAGGAGTACGTGGGCACCGTCCGGGACGGCACGCACGTCACCGCCTGACCGGCGCGGAGCTCGATCGGCGCGGGCCGTCCCCTCGGGGGCGGCCCGCGCCGCCGTTCCCGGCCACCGCTCCCCCGCGACCTGTCCCTGAGCTCCGGCCGAACGGGTGACGACCCCCGCGGCCTTCCCCTCCGCCGAACGCGTGAATTCACCCGCACCGAACACCCGGGGTGATGACCGGAGCACCGTGCGCGATCGCCGCAACTGCGCTGCAAACGGCCTCGACGCACCTCCCGGCCGTGGCCCGCCGGGCCGTCCGGGAGCGGTTTCCGGCGCCTTGACAGCAAGATCGGCAAGGCCATACTCCGCTACGGAGCGGGCCCCGGGCGACCTGCTGCCAGCCGACGAGCTCAACGTCACTGATCGCCGACGCACCGG
>NZ_JBEYUS010000099.1:0-17078 GCF_040643635.1 Saccharopolyspora sp. NPDC047091 | reverse complement strand
GCGAACAAGGTCGTTCCCGGTGCGGGGCTGCTGGTGGTGACCTGGCGCCTGGGGGACCAGGACATCGACACCGGCTTCCGCGCGGACGACAAGTCCACTCAGGACGAGTGGGCGGGTGCGGTGCGGGCATTGGCGCCTGCCGCAGGACGTGACGACAACCCGGAGGGACAGGCATGACCGCGCACACCCCGGCGGCACTGGTGCTCGAAGACGGCCGGATCTTCCGCGGCGCCGCCTACGGCCAGGAGGGCCGCACGCTCGGCGAGGCGGTGTTCTCCACCGCCATGACCGGCTACCAGGAGACGCTGACCGACCCGTCGTACCACCGCCAGATCGTGGTGCAGACGGCGCCGCAGATCGGCAACACCGGCTGGAACGACGAGGACGACGAGTCGCAGCGCATCTGGGTCGCGGGCTACGCGGTGCGCGACCCCGCGCGGGTGCCGTCGAACTGGCGCTCCCGCCGCGCGCTGGAGGAAGAGCTGCGCGCGCAGGGCATCGTGGGCATCGCGGGCCTGGACACCCGCACGGTGACCCGCCACCTGCGCGAGCGCGGCGCGATGCGCGCCGGGATCTTCTCCGGTGCGGCCCTGGGCTCCGACGAGGAGCTGGTCGCCCAGGTGACGGCGTCCGAGCAGATGTCCGGCGCGAACCTGGCCGGTGACGTGACGACCGCCGAGCCGTACGTGGTGGCCGCCGAGGGCGAGAAGAAGTTCACCGTCGCGGCGCTGGACCTGGGCATCAAGTCCAACACGCCGCGGATGATGGCCCAGCGCGGCATCGAGGTGCACGTGCTGCCGCTGTCGTCCACAGTGGACGACCTGCTGGCGGTGAAACCGGACGGCGTGTTCCTGTCCAACGGCCCCGGCGACCCGGCGACCGCCGACCACGCCGTGGAGCTCACCCGCGAGGTGCTGGGCCGCAAGCTGCCGCTGTTCGGCATCTGCTTCGGCAACCAGCTGCTGGGCCGCGCGCTCGGCCGCGGGACGTACAAGATGCGCTACGGCCACCGCGGCATCAACATCCCGGTGATCGACGTGGACACCGGCAAGGTCGCCATCACCGCGCAGAACCACGGTTTCGCGGTCGAGGGCGAGGCCGGGGAGCGGTTCGGCACCGACTTCGGCGCCGCGAAGATCAGCCACTACTGCCCGAACGACGGCACGGTCGAGGGCCTGCGGCTGCTCGACGGCCCCGCGTTCAGCGTCCAGTACCACCCGGAGGCGGCGGCCGGTCCGCACGACGCCGCGCCCCTGTTCGACGAGTTCACCAGCATGATGAGCGAGGCCCGCTGATGGCGAAGCGCACTGATATCAAGCACGTGATGGTGATCGGCTCCGGGCCGATCGTCATCGGGCAGGCCTGCGAATTCGACTACTCGGGCACGCAGGCGTGCCGGGTGCTGCGGGAGGAAGGGCTGCGGGTCAGCCTGGTCAACTCCAACCCGGCGACGATCATGACCGACCCGGAGTTCGCGGACGCCACCTACGTGGAACCGATCACCCCGGAGTTCGTGGAGAAGGTCATCGCGGCCGAGCGCCCCGACGCGCTGCTGGCGACCCTCGGCGGCCAGACCGCGCTGAACACGGCGATGGCGCTGGACGAGCGCGGTGTGCTGGAGAAGTACGGCGTGGAGCTGATCGGCGCCGACATCGAGGCCATCGAGCGCGGTGAGGACCGGCAGCGGTTCAAGGACATCGTGCGCTCCATCGGCGGCGACGCGCCGGAGAGCGCCGTGTGCAAGTCGATGGACGAGGTCCGCGACTTCGTCCGCGAGCACTCGCTGCCCGTGGTGATCCGCCCCAGCTTCACGATGGGCGGTCTCGGCTCCGGCATGGCGCACACGCACGAGGACCTGGAGCGGATGGCCTCGCTGGGCCTCACCGAGTCCCCGGTGCACGAGGTGCTCATCGAGGAGAGCGTGCTCGGCTGGAAGGAGTACGAGCTGGAGCTGATGCGCGACCACGCCGACAACGTGGTGGTCATCTGCTCCATCGAGAACATCGACCCGATGGGCGTGCACACCGGCGACTCGGTGACGGTGGCCCCGGCGATGACGCTGACCGACCGCGAGTACCAGAAGATGCGCGACGTCGGCATCGACGTGCTGCGCGCGGTGGGCGTGGAGACCGGCGGCTGCAACATCCAGTTCGCGATCCACCCGGAGACCGGGCGCATGGTCGTGATCGAGATGAACCCGCGGGTGTCGCGCTCCTCGGCGCTGGCGTCGAAGGCGACCGGTTTCCCGATCGCGAAGATCGCGGCGAAGCTGGCGATCGGCTACACGCTCGACGAGATCCGCAACGACATCACCGGCGAGACCCCGGCGAGCTTCGAGCCGACGCTGGACTACGTGGTCGTCAAGGTGCCGCGGTTCGCGTTCGAGAAGTTCCCGGGCGCCGACCCGCTGCTGACGACGACGATGAAGAGCGTCGGCGAGGCCATGTCGCTGGGCCGCTCCTTCCAGGAGGCGCTGGGCAAGGCGCTGCGCTCGATGGAGACCTCGCGGATCGGGTTCTGGACGAAGGGCGACCCGGAGGGCGCGACCCTGGAGTCCACTCTGGACGACCTGCGGATCGCGCACGACGGGCGGCTCTACACCGTGGAGCGCGCGCTGCGGCTGGGCGCCACGGTGGCGCAGGTGCACGAGGCCTCGGGCATCGACCCGTGGTTCGTGGACCAGGTGGCCGCGCTGGTGGAGCTGCGCGAGCAGCTGATCGCGGCACCGGTGCTGGACGCGGACCTGCTGCGGCTGGCGAAGCGCTCCGGGCTGTCCGACCGCCAGCTCGCCGCGCTGCGCCCGGAACTGTCCGATGAGGACGGTGTGCGGGCGCTGCGGCACCGGCTGGACGTGCGGCCGGTGTACAAGACGGTGGACACCTGCGCGGCCGAGTTCGCGGCCCGCACCCCGTACCACTACTCGGCCTACGAGCTGGACCCCGGCGCCGAGTCCGAGGTCGCCGAGCAGCGCGACCGCCCCAAGGTGATCATCCTGGGCTCGGGGCCGAACCGCATCGGCCAGGGCATCGAGTTCGACTACTCGTGCGTGCACGCGGCGACCTCGCTGCGCGACGCCGGGTTCGAGACCGTGATGGTCAACTGCAACCCGGAGACGGTGTCCACCGACTACGACACCGCGGACCGGTTGTACTTCGAGCCGCTGACGTTCGAGGACGTGCTGGAGGTCGTCGAGTCCGAGCGCGCGTCCGGCGAGGTCGCGGGCGTCATCGTGCAGCTGGGCGGGCAGACGCCGCTGGGCCTGGCGCAGCGGCTCGCCGACGCGGGCGTGCCGATCGTGGGCACCCCGCCGGAAGCGATCCACCTCGCGGAGGAGCGCGGCGCGTTCGGCGACGTGCTGCGCAAGGCCGGGTTGCCCGCGCCGAAGTACGGCATGGCGACCTCGTTCGACGCGGCCAAGCGCATCGCCGACGAGATCGGCTACCCGGTGCTGGTGCGCCCGTCGTACGTCCTCGGCGGCCGCGGCATGGAGATCGTCTACGACGAGGCGTCGCTGGAGAACTACATCGCCCGCGCCACCGAGGTCACCCCGGAGCACCCGGTGCTGGTGGACAACTTCCTCGACGACGCCATCGAGATCGACGTGGACGCGCTGTGCGACGGCGACGAGGTGTACCTCGGCGGCGTGATGGAGCACATCGAGGAGGCCGGCATCCACTCCGGCGACTCGGCGTGCGCGCTGCCGCCGATCACGTTGGGGCGCCAGGACATCGAGCAGGTCCGCGAGTCCACGAAGGCCATCGCGAAGGGCATCGGCGTGCTCGGCCTGCTCAACGTGCAGTACGCGTTGAAGGACGACGTGCTGTACGTGCTGGAGGCGAACCCGCGGGCCTCGCGCACCGTGCCGTTCGTGTCGAAGGCGACGGCGGCACCGCTGGCGAAGGCCGCGTCCCGGATCATGCTGGGCGCGAGCATCGCCGACCTGCGGTCCGAGGGCCTGCTCCCGTCGACCGGGGACGGCGCCGACCTGCCGATCGACGCGCCGGTGGCGGTGAAGGAAGCGGTGCTGCCGTTCCACCGCTTCCGCACCCCGGAGGGCCACGGCGTGGACTCGCTGCTGGGGCCGGAGATGAAGTCGACCGGCGAGGTGATGGGCATCGACGTCTCCTTCGGGCAGGCGTTCGCGAAGTCCCAGACCGCCTCGTACGGTTCGCTGCCGACCTCGGGCACCGTGTTCGTGTCGGTCGCCAACAAGGACAAGCGTTCGCTGGTGTTCCCGGTGAAGCGCCTCGCCGACCTCGGGTTCGAGGTCCTCGCGACCTCGGGCACCACGGAGGTGTTGCGGCGCAACGGGATTCCGGCGAAGGAGGTGCGCAAGCACAACGAGTCCAAGCAGGACGGTGAGCGCGACGTCATCGACCTGATCCGGGCCGGCGAGATCGACATGGTGGTCAACACCCCGTACGGCAACCCGGGCCCGCGGGTCGACGGCTACGAGATCCGCACCGCCGCGGTGTCCCGCGACATCCCGTGCATCACCACGGTGCAGGGCGCGGCGGCCGCGGTGCAGGGCATCGAGGCGGTCATCAACGGCGACATCGGCGTGCGGCCGCTCCAGGCGCTGCAGGCCGCGCTGCGCAAGGGCGGTGACCTGCGGTGACGGCCGTGCGGTCGGGCTTCGGGCGGCGGCTCGCGGACGCGGTCGCCGCGCGCGGCGCGCTGTGCGTGGGCATCGACCCGCACCCGGCGCTGCTGCACGCCTGGGGCTTGGAGGAGAGCCCGGCCGCGCTGGAGCGGTTCGCGATGACCGCGGTGGAGGCGCTGGCCGGTGAGGTCGCGGTGCTCAAACCGCAGTCGGCGTTCTTCGAGGTCTACGGCTCGGCGGGCGTGGCGGTGCTGGAGAAGGTCGTCGCCGCCTCCCGCGAGGCCGGGGCCCTGGTGCTGCTGGACGTCAAGCGCGGCGACATCGGTTCGACGATGACGGCGTACGCGAACGCCTACCTCGACGAGCACTCGCCGCTGGCGGCGGACGCGCTGACGGTGTCGCCGTACCTCGGGTTCGGTTCGCTGGCACCGGCGCTGGGCATCGCGGAGCAGACCGGGCGCGGTGTGTTCGTGCTGGCGCGCACCTCGAACCCGGAGGGCGTGGCGCTGCAGCGCTCCACCGCGGACGACGGGCGCACCGTCGCCCAGTCCATCGTGGACGCGGCGGGGGAGAACAACGCCGGGGCCGACCCGTTCGGCTACGTCGGCGTGGTCGCCGGGGCGACGATCAAGCCGGGGGAGCTGGACTTCTCCCGGTTGAACGGCCCGATCCTGGCCCCCGGCCTGGGAGCTCAGGGCGCCACCGTGCAGGGCCTGCGCGCCACCTTCGGCGCGGCCCTGCCCTCGGTGCTGCCCGCCACGGCCCGCGACGTCCTCCGCCACGGCCCGTCCGTGCCGGACCTGCGCTCCGCGGCCCGCCGAGTCCGCGACGAACTCGGAGTCCTGCTGGAGTCCTGACGCGGTCTTCCGCCAGCTGAACGGCCCGTTCGACCGGTCTGGTCGGACGGGCCGTTCAGGTGCGGGGTGTTCTCTCGGTCCGGACGACGAGGGCGGGCGCTCCGGTTCAGGCGTCTCCGGGTTCGAGGGCGAGGTGGAGCTGGCCGCCGTCGAGGGCGACGAGCGGGGTGAACGGGTCCGGGTTCCCCGCCAGGCACCGGGCGCAGTCGACGGGTTCGGTGACCGCTTCCGGGGTTCCGGCCACGGCACGGCTGTCCAGCGGTTGGTGGCACGCGGGCGTCGGGAACTTCAGCCCGCCGTACCAGTCGCGCAGCTCGACGCGGTGAACCCGCCGCCCGCGGCCGGGCTGGCGCAGGTTGCGGTTCCGGAATCGCGCGCACTCCTGTTCGGAGATGCGGCGCAGGGCCAGGGACGTCGGGTCGGTGCGGCGCTCGATCGCGGACACCCGATCCAGAGTCCTGGCAGGTGGGAGCGCCGCATACCGCGAAATCGGTGACGCCCCGCCGCCGATCGGGTGGGAAGAACGCCCGGCGCCTCCGACGACCGGTCCGCCGGTCGGACGGGCCGTTCACCCGCGGGGCGTCGGCTCCGCGGCGCTGTCGAGGGCGTCGAGGACGGCGTCGCCGTGCTCCCGAGCCCACTCGGTGAGCACGTGGATCGGGTCGATCAGGGTCGCGCCGAGCGGGGTGAGCTCGTACTCGACGCGGGGCGGGACCTCGGCGTGGGCGTGGCGCCGGACGAGCCCGTGCGCTTCGAGGCGCCGGAGCGTCTGGGTGAGCACCTTGCGCGAGATGCCGCCGATCAGGCCGGCCAGCTCGCCGTGGCGCACCGGCCCCCTGCTGAGCCCGGCGAGCACGACCGCCGTCCACTTGTCGGCGAGCAGTTCCACCGCGAGCCGCGCCGGGCAGTCGGCGAGGAAGGGCGCGTCGGGGGCGAAACCGCTCATGGCGCCAACGTTACCCGGAGGTTCCCGTGGAACCGCCTAGCTTGGGACCAGCCCATCACCGCAGCTAGGAGCAGCCATGCGTGCCATCGTCCAGCAGGAGATCGGCGGTCCGGAGGTGCTCGCCGTCGTCGACGCGCCCGAGCCCCGGCCGCTGCCGACCGAGGTCCTCGTCCGCGTCTCGGCGATCGGGTTGAACCCGTTGGAGGCCCGGCTGCGCGCGGGCGAGTTCCCGTTGCTCGGGCGGCCGCCGTTCACGCTCGGCTGGGACGTCAGCGGTGTCGTCGAGGAGGCGATGACGTGGCGGTTCCGGCCCGGCGACGAGGTGTTCGGGATGCCGCTGTTCCCGCGGGCGGCGAACGCCTACGCCGAGCGCGTGGCGGCTCCGGCGCTGCACCTGGCGCGCAAGCCGGCGGCGTTGTCCCACGTCGAGGCCGCGGCGCTGCCGATCGCCGGGCTGACGGCGTGGCAGGGCCTCGTCGACCTCGGCGGCGTGACCGCGGGCGACCGGGTCCTCGTGCACGGCGGCGGGGGCGGTGTCGGGCACGTCGCGATCCAGCTGGCGAAGGCGCTCGGCGCGCACGTGATCACCACCGCGGGCGGCGGCAAGCGGGAGTTCGCGGCGGAGCTGGGTGCGGACGAGGTGATCGACTACGCGGCGGTGGACTTCGCGGAGGTCGTCCGCGACGTGGACCTCGTGCTCGACACGTTGGGCGGCGACGTTCCGGAGCGGTCCCTGGAGGTCCTCCGCCCGGGCGGGCACCTCGTCACGGCAGTCGCCGAGGAGGACGTCCGGCAGGCCGCCCGGTTCGCGGCGGCGGGCAGGCGGTTCAGCGGTATCGCGGTCGATCCGGACCCGGTGGCGCTGCGCGGACTCGTCGACCTCGTCGACCGGGGCGAACTGCGGGTGCACGTGCAGGAGGTGTTCCCGTTCGAGCGGGTCGCCGACGCGCACCGGATGCTCGACGCGGGGCACCTGCGGGGGAAGCTCGTCCTCAGCACCTGATCCCCGCCAGGTGAGCGGCCCGTCCTGCCGGCGGGCCACTCACCTGGGGGCGGGACGGGTCAGGTGGTCGGGAAGTGGTCTTCGGCGGACGGGATGGTGCCGGTGAGGCTGTAGTTCTTGCCGTCGTCCCCGTCGTAGTTCTGCTCGTAGTACTGCTCGGCGCCGAGGGTGCCGCGCGCGATCTGGCTCTCCGCGGTGCGCACGTCGGAGACGGTTTCCGCGGTGTCGCGGGCGGCGGCGCCGTTGATGCCGCCGCCTTCCGGCCACGCCGTCGCTCTGTCCACAGCGGACTGGGTGGTGCGCTCCGCGGCCCGGCCCAGGTCGTCGGCGTTGCCCATCAGCCCGGCCCCGCGCCCCCCGAGCTGCTCGGCGCTCTTGCCGAGTCCGGTGGCCGCGTCGGCGGTGCGCGCGCCGGCGCTGCCGAGGGCTTCGCCGCCGCGGCCGACGGCGCTCGCGGTGGAGCCGAGGGCGTCCGCGCCGCGGGAGGTGGCCTGCCCGGCGGCGGTCGCCGCGCCGCCGAGTCCGGGGGAGGTCGGGAACGCCGACAGCCCGCTGGAGGTGAGCTTGGAACCGACCTTCGCGCCCGCCTCGGCCATGCTCTCCAAGGCCTTGGCCAGGTGCGTTCCGGCTTTGCCGAGCTTGGCGAGCAGTTCGCTCACCTTCGTCGCGATCTTCGACAGGGTCATGCCGACCCGCCCGGCCGCGTAGCCGAGGTAGCCCGCGACGGTCGCGCCGAAGCTGACGACGGATCCGGCGAGCGCGGCCAGCGCGCCCTTGATGAGCTCGGCGACGACGGCCGCGATGATGTCCCGCACCAGCCCGCGGCAGGTGGCGACCATGGTGCCCGCGGTGGCCATCGCGCCGGACGCGGTGCCCGCGCTGATCGCCATGGCCTGGACGCCTTCGGCGAACTCCCCGGCGCGCTGCTGGTAGGCGTCGCACGCCTTGCCCTGCCAGTCGGCGCAGCCGGACTGGACCTGGCCGGGGATGTCGGCGGCGAGCTGCTCCAGGTCGGCCTTCACCTGCTGCCAGGTGTCGGCGCCCTCCTTGATGGCGTTCGGGTCGCCGGCGAGGAAGTCGAGGGCTTCGCGCAGCGGCGTCAGGTGCTCCATCAGCCAGCCGACGCCGGCGGCGAGCACCGAGCCGATCGGGTCGATGGCGGTGATCAGCCCGTCCAGGGCGAGGACACCGCCGCTGGCGGCGAACTCGCCCCAGTCCTCGCTCTCGAACGCGCTCCAGGTGGCCCGCGCCGAGTCGAAGATCCCGGCGCCCGCGGTCGAGGTGTCCGACCCCATGTCGGTGAACATGCCGGTCATACCTGCACCTGCCCGAGCTGCTGGGAGTTGCGGACGTCGGTGTCGTGGTAGTCCGCGGCGGTCGCGTCGACCCGTTCACCGAGGTCGCGGGTGAGGTCGGCGAACTTGCCGATCTCCTCGGCCGCCTGCTGCGAGGTCTGCCGGGCCTGCCCGGAGAACGCCTGGCCGACCAGCCCGAAGCTGTCGACGCCGAACGAGACCCCGGCGCCCTTCTCCCCGGCGGCGGCGATGTCGTCGGCGAGACCGGCCAGCCACTGCGCGTGCGTGGACAACCGGTCCGTTGTCACTTTGAACATGATCTCACTCCCCAGTGATCACCGCAGGTAGGTCTGCGGCGGTTCGTCCTCGTCGAAGGCCGGATCGTCGTTCCGACTCGCGGCGCCCTCGTCCGGTTCCGCCGGGAGCTGGGTTCGCAGGAATTCCATCGCCGACGCCCCCGCGAACGGCTCCACGGTCTGCGCGACCTTGTGCGCGACGGCGCCTTGGGCCTGGGCTGCGAGCCGCAGGATGGTGTCGCGCAGGTCGGCCGGGCCGCGCTGCATCGAATTCCGGTCGAAGTCCAGGCCCTGCAGGGCGCCGTTGGAGCCGACGGTGACCGAGACGCCGCCTTCGGTGGCGGTCTCGGTGAGGGAACCCAGCTGCTCCTGCAGCTGCTGGGACTGGCGCACCATCTCGTCGGCGCGGCCCTGCAGCGAGTCGAGGAACTGCTGCGGTGTTTGCTCTGCCATGCGGAAACCCCCGGTGTCGTGCCTGTCGGGGCGCCAGGTGCGCGCCTCGCGCCGGCCGGGTACGACCCGTCGGCACCACGATCGACGATCGCGGCGCCCGGACGGTTCCACGCGCGTGCACCGCGCACACCGGAACCCCAGAGCTCCCCCGGGAGGAGAGCGAACCCACCGGCACGAGCGCCCCCAGCGCTCGGCGCCCATCCAACATCCCGCGGCGCGCCGAGGTCAACGCGGGGTCGGTGCGGAACGTGTGCGGAACGTGTGCGCGGCGGGTGGTGCACTGGGGCGCAGCGACCGGCACGGTGGCCCGTCCGTCGGTCGGGAGCCGGGCGGTGAGCGGCCGGTTCGTCGGCTGGGGGTGGGCGAACCGGGCCGTTCACCGGCCCGGGCCCCGTGCGCTTCAGGCCGCGGGGTGCAGGGCGCGGAGGCGTCCGGCGACGAGGCGGCTGCGGACGCCGAAGCCGAGCGCGACGACCGGCAGAGCGGCGAGGGCGAGGACGCCGAGCGGGCCTTGACCGCTGAGCAGCGCCGCGCCGAGACCGAGGATTCCCAGCACCAGCAGCAGGTTCGCCCGGGCGAGCCGTCCGCCCACCGGCACCGGCGGCTCCACATCGGGGTACCCGTGCCGCCGCCGCGCGAGGGCGAATCCGGCGCCGACGGCGAGGAACGCGTGCCCGGCCACGACCACCACGACCGGGACCCAGCCGAGCAGGTCGAGCCGACCGCTGCCGAGCCCGCCCGCGAGGACCAGCCACCACCCGGCGGCGAGCAGCGCGGGCGGCCAGATCCCCAGCCGGGCGCGCCTGCGCCGTTCCGCGTCCCGCGAGGGGAGGCGCACGCCGAGCAGCGCGAGCCCCAGCAGCGGCGCGAACAGCGCCCAGCCCAGCGGTGCCCACTCGCCCGCGGAGGCCACCACCACGTTGCTGCCCCGGTTGTCGAGCTCGCGGCGTTCGACCGGTGCGGGGGTCGTGGTGTTGTCCGGGGTGAGGTCGGAGTACTTGAAGGTGCGCTGCTCGGTGCGGCCGTCGTCCCAGCGGATCGTCGCCTCGCAGCGCCACCACCAGCCGAGGCCCGACGCGCTGATCGGCCCGACGCGCGCGCAGCCGGTGGCCAGCGCGGTGCCGCGCTCGGTGGGCGTGCCGTCGGTGCCGGTGATGCCGGTGGCGCCCATGACGGTGGCGAACACGAGCAGCACCAGCAGCCGCACCGCGAGCTGCGCGGCGATGCCGCCGGCCCTGCGTCCCGGCGAGCGCTCCGTCGCCTCGCGTTCCTCGCGTGGAGCGGCCGGTTCGCCGTGCCCGGGCAGCATGTCGTCGGAAGGTCGCACGTCCAGTCCTGTTCCCCCAGAGGCCGTTGCGGCGCCGAACCTAGCACGCGCCCGCGCGCCGCCCCCTCGACCGCGCGGCCGCTCGCAGGTGAATGGCCCATTCGCCCAGTCCGCTTGGGCGGGTGGGCCATTCACCTGGTGGATCAGCGGGCGCAGAGGACCTCGACGGCGGTCTCGGCGTCGCCCTGGAAGGCCATGTCCAGGAAGTAGAGCTTGTCGGAGAGCTCGCCCAGCTGCTCCTTCACCACCTCCACGCGCGTCTCGCCCTGGGTGAGGTGGATGCCGCGCACGGCCATCGTGATCACGATGGCCTCCGCCCGCCCCGCCGCGGTGATCTCCCACTTCGCTTCGCTCATCCGTGCCTCCGGTGATTCGGATTTCCGTTGGTGCGGAACACCTTCGGAACTTCCCGCCCTGGCACGCAATGAATCTTTCGGGTGAGTGATCTGGCTTGCCACGGCGGCAACCCGAGAAGCTGCTCTTGAACGGCACAGGAGGTGTCATGAGCACGAGCAGCGCGGTCCCGGTGCGGACGCGCCGAGTGGCGAGCAGATTGCGCGATCTGCGTCGGCGCAGCGGACTTTCCGCGCCGGAGGTGTCGCGGTCGCTGGGTATCTCGATGAGCAAGATCAGCCGGATGGAATCCGGGCAACGCGGCCTCAACGCCGACGACGTGGCGGCGATGCTGGGGTTGTACCGGGTTCCCAGCCGAGAGCGGGAGGAGGTGCTGACGCTGGTCCGGAACGGTGCGAGCCCGAACTGGTGGACCATGCCGAGTGGTTCGCTGGAGAAGTACTGGGACGACTTCCGATCTTTCGAAGCGGAAGCGACCACCTTGCGGAGCTACGAAACGATGCTGTTCCCGGGACTGCTGCAGACGCCCGGGTACGTCATCGCCATCGCGCACGCTCTTGCGCCGCACGGCATCGAAGGCGACTTGGACAAGCTGCTGGCTCAGCGCACTGCGCGGCAGACCCAGTTGCACAGCGAGCGCACTTTCGAGTTCTTGATCGAGCAGAGCGTGCTCGAACGGGAAGCCGGAACCGCGGAGACGATGCACAGGCAGTTGGAACGCGTGTCGGTCGTCGCGACCCGACCGAACGTGAGCGTGCAGATCGTGCCGCACTCCGCTGGGGCGCACGTCGGCCTGGACGGGCCGTTCCTCTACTTGGAATTCACTGAGCACGCTGATCTCGTCCTCGGGGAGGCCATCGGTTGTGCCTCCTACATCGAGGAGAAGCAGATCGTCGCGGAGCGGCGAGAAGCACTGGGAATGCTGCGCAAGATCGCGCTGCCTCCCGATGAGTCGTTGCGACTGATCGACCGGAAATCCGACGAGTGGCGTCGGCGGAGCTGACGAACAGGAGAGATCCATGCGATCGCACTGGCAGAAGAGCAGCTACAGCAACTCGGTTCAATACTGCGTCGAGATAGCCCACTTGGACGGCACCATCGCCGCCCGCGATTCCAAGGACCCCCACGGCGGCGTGCTCCGAATGAACCCCACCAGCTGGTCCGCTTTCCTGCGGGCGCTGCGGCAGGACCGCTTCACCGGCTGAGCACGGGTCGACGACGCCCCCGCCGCGATCACCGGATCAGGCGCACCACCGCGGCCGAACGGACGCGGCACCGTCCTCCCAGCGCACGCATCCCGGCGTGCGGCGTTCCGGCGCGCGATGATCACCGCTAATCTCGTTCCCCGGGAAGGAATCCGCCGGACCCGGCAGAGGAACGGAGGGCCGGTGCGCTTCCGGCTGTTGGGCCCCGTCGAATGCCTCGACGAGCACGATCGGCCCGTCGCGCTCAGCGCCAGGCAGCGCACCCTGCTCGCGGCGCTGCTGCTCAACTCGGGCCGGACCGCGACGACCGGGCTGCTGATCGGCATGATCTG
Organism: Saccharopolyspora sp. NPDC047091; assembly: GCF_040643635.1. NCBI lineage: Bacteria > Bacillati > Actinomycetota > Actinomycetes > Pseudonocardiales > Pseudonocardiaceae > Saccharopolyspora > Saccharopolyspora sp. NPDC047091. The sequence continues at coordinate 4,407 of NZ_JBEYUS010000099.1, read as the reverse complement.
GGACGTGCCACCTCCCTCGGCGGCCGCGAACCTGCGCACCCACATCGGCGCCCTGCGCCGCCGCATGGGGCCGGGCGGAGCGCAGCTGCTCAGCCGACCCGGCGGCTACCGGCTCGACGCCGGACCGGATTCGCTGGACGTGCTGCGGTTCCGGGAACTCGCGGCCGACGCCGAACGCGCGCTGCGCGAGGACGACCTGCGGTCCGCCGCGGAACGGTTCGCGGCGGCGCTCGACCTGTGGCGGGGCGACCCGCTCGAAGACCTGGACTGCACGATCGCGCTGCGCGCCGACGCCGACCGGCTCGACGAAGAACGGCTGCACGTGCTCGAACGCCACCACGACGTGGCGCTCGCGCTCGGCGAGCACGCGGCGCTGCTGCCCGGACTGCACGCCCTCGTGCGCGAACACCCGCTGCGGGAACGACTGCGGGCGCAGCTGATGCTCGCGCTGCACCGCGCCGGACGGCCCACCGACGCGCTCGCCGCCTACGCCGACGTGCGCGCACTGCTCGCCGCCGAACACGGCATCGACCCCGGCGCCGAACTCGCCGAGCTGCACCGCCGCATCCTCGCCGCCGACCCCGGGCTGACCGTCCTCGACCCGCCTGCCGCCGAACGACCGGCGGCGCCCGCCGGACTCCCGCCCGCACCCGCCGCGCTCACCGGCCGCGACGCCGAACTCGCCGCACTGCACCACGGGCTCACCCGGGACCGCGCAGGCGGCGAACGCCCGGCGGTGTGGATGATCAGCGGCGCCGGTGGTACCGGGAAGACGGCGCTGGCCGTGCAGGCGGCGCACCAGGTGCGGGAGCACTACCCGGACGGGCAGCTGTTCGCCGCGCTGCGCGACGCTCGCGGCCCGGCCCGGCCGGTCGACGTGCTCGGGCGGCTGCTGCGCTCGCTCGGAGTGCGGGACGCGCCGGTGGACGCCGAGGAGCGGGCCGCGCTGTACCGGAACCTGCTCGCCGACCGCCGGGTGCTCGTCGTGCTCGACGGTGCCGCCGACGCCGCGGGAGTGCGCCCGCTGATCCCCGGCGGCTCCGGGAACGCCGTGCTCGTCACCGGGCGGCCGGCGCTCACCGGACTCGACGCGGCCGGGCACGTGTCGCTGCGCGTGCTCAGCGCCGCGGACGGAATCCGGTTGCTGGAGCGCTGGGTCGGCGCCGACCGGACGCACCGCGAAGCTGACGAGGCCGCGCGCATCGCGCACTACTGCGGCGGATTGCCGTTGGCGCTGCGGATCGCCGCCGCCCAGCTCGCCGCCCGCCCGCACTGGCCCCTGCGCGCGCTCGCCGAGCGGCTCGCGGACGAACGCACCCGGCTGTCCCGGCTGAGCGCCGGTGACCTCGACGTGCGCGCCGGGCTGGCCCTCGGCTACGACGAGCTCGACCCCACGGCCCGCAGGCTGCTCCGGCTGTTGTCCAGAGTGGACTGCGCGGAGTTCCCGGCGTGGATCGCCGCGCCACTGCTGGACATCGGGGTCGACGAGGCCGAGGAAATCGTGGAGGCGCTCGCCGAAGCGCGGCTGCTGGACGTGCGGGAAGACCCGCCGCACCACCGGTTCCGGCTGCACGACCTCACCCGCGCCTTCGGCCGCGAACAACCCGAGGACGCCGCGCCCGCCGCGCTGCGCAGGCTCGCCGACACCTGGCTCGGGCTCGCCGAACACCTCAACCGGCGGCTGCCGCACCACGACCTGTGCTTCGACGCCGCGCCCGGCGCGAACCGGCCCGGCCCGCACGTCACCGCGCTCGCCGAACGCGTCCGCGACCCGGTGCGTTGGTTCGACGCGATGTGGCCCGAACTGCGCGCCACCGTCGAGCAGTGCGCGGCGCTCGGGCTCGGCGAGCACGCGTGGCGGTTCGCCGCCGCCACCGCCGCTTACCAGGACCTGCGCGCCGACTACGCCGACTGGGCCGTCCTCAACCGCGCCGGGCTCGACGCGCTGCACGCCGACCACCACCAGCCGCGCGCCGTCCGGCTGCGCGGCGAAGCGGTGCTCCTCCAGCAGCGCGGCGTGCTCGACTGTCGCCGCAACGACCTGGAGCAGGCCGCGCGCCGATTCGCCGAGGCGCGGCGGCTGTTCGCCTCCGACGACGTCACCGACGCCGAAGGGGAGGCCTACGCCTGGCACGGCCTCGGCTGGACCGCCGAATGGCGCGGGCAGCCCGCCGAGGCCAGGGGCTGCCACGAGCAGGCGATCAGCGCGTTCGCCACCGGCGGCAACGTGCACGGCGCCCTCGCCGCGCGCTGCTCGCTGGCCGCCATCGGGCGCCGCAGCGGCCGGTTCGACGACGCCGTCGAGCACCTCACCGACGCGATGACCACCGCCCGCGCCCTCGCCGACGATTCCGCCGAACTGTCCGTGTGCCTCGAACTCGGGCGGGTGGAACGCGAACGCGGCGACACCGGCCGTGCCGCGCAGCTGCTGCGGCGCAGCCTCGCCCTCGCCGGGCGGCTCGGCGATCGGGACCTGGCGGCGAACCTGCGCCTGTTCCTCGCCGAAGCGCACCTCGACGCTGAGGAGGTCGGCGACGGCGGCTACGAGGTGTGGCAGGCGCTCGGCTTCTTCCACGAAGCCGCGGACGATGCCGGGATCGCCTGGGCCTACCGGCTGCTCAGCCGCATCGACCGCACCCGCGGCAGGCTGCCGACCGCGCTGCGCTTCGCCGAGCACGCGCTGGCGATCGTGCCCGACCTGCCCGCCGAACGGGCCAGGGCGCGGCGCGAACTCGCCTGCTGCCTGCTGCTGCACGGGCGGGCCGAACAGGCGCGGGAGCACTGGGACGCCGCGCAGCACTGGTTCGCCGCAGCGGGCTTCGACGTCGAAGCCCACCGCACCCGGCTCGAACGCCACGAGATCGAATCCGACGTCGGCTCCACCCCCTGATCCGGTCCCCGAGCAGGACGACGCCGTGCGGCGGACGGCCGCACGTGGCGCCCTGTGCCGGTCGTGTGCACGACGTGTGCACCGAACTCGCTGCACTGGACCGGTCCACGACGAGCACCGGAAACAGGAGACAGCGATGCGACCATCCCGAACCACCGCCGCGGCGGGCCTGGTGGCCTGCGCGGTGACCGGAGGACTCCTCCTCGGCACCGCACCCGCGCACGCGGCCACCTACAACGGCGCGTGCGGCAGCGGCTACTCCGTGGTGAACCAGGCCCAGATCTCCGGCAAGGGCACCGTGTTCCTCACCTACAACGCGAGCAACGAGACCAACTGCGTGGTGACCGTGCGGAACTCGCCCGGCGCCGCGGTGCCGATCTTCGCCGGGATCTCCCGGCAGGACGACTCCACCTGGTACGCCGTGGACCAGGGCGACTACACCACCTACGCGGGGCCGGTGTACCGCAGCGCGGCGGGCAAGTGCGTCACCTGGGGCGGGGCGATCAGCGGCGTCTACAACGGCGGCATCGACACCAACTGCGGCTGAGGGGAGCGGGACCATGCAGACGAGGACCAAGACCTGGGCGGCGCTCGCGCTCGGTGCCACGGCGGCGCTGCTCGGTGCGGTACCGGCGGCGGCCTCCACCACGGCCGCGGCACCCTACGGCGATCAATGCGGCAGCGGCTACGGCGTGGTGAACCGGTTCGACCTGCCGAACGCCCGCGGCACCGTCTACTTGACCTACCACTCCGGCAACGGCACCAACTGCGTCGTCACCATCCGCAGCAATCCCGGCACGGCGACGCTGATGGAGGCGTTCCTGCGCAAGTCCGGGAGCTCCGCGTGGACCAGCGACAGCGGGAACTTCACCACCTACGCCGGGCCCGTCCGGGTCGCGGCGGCGGGGCAGTGCGTCGACTGGGGCGGCACCATCGGCACCGCCACCGACTTCCGCTACGGGACCAACTGCGGCTGACCGCACTCCGAGGAGGAGCCATGAACAAGGCAGGAACGGTCGTCGCCGTCGCGGGCCTCGCGCTGGCCGGATCGATCACCTTCACCGCGCCCGAAGCGCACGCGGCCACCTACGGCGGCGAGTGCGGTTCCGGCTACGGCGTCGTCAACAGCGGGAGCATCGGGGGCAAGGGCACCGCGTTCCTCACCTACAACGCGAGCAACGGCCGCAACTGCGTGGTGGCCAAGCGCAACAGCAGCGGATCGGCGGTGCTCGTCGAAGCGGGCCTGTCGGTCAGCCCCGCCGGGAACCACTGGGACGTCTACGACGGCGGGAACTACACGACCTACGCCGGGCCGATCTACCTGAGCGCGGCCGGGAAGTGCGTCGACTGGATGGGCGGCATCGAAGGCACCCGCTACGTGGCCCGCGGCACCAACTGCGGTTGATCACCGGAGACGGCGGCGGCCGGCGGACGCCCGCCGGTACGCCCGCCGCGCCGCGCGGGCGGTGCGGGGGGGCCCCCCGGCGACGGCGCGGGCGGGACGCGCCGGCCCGCCG